>JABCZU010000001.1 GCA_013289515.1 Candidatus Babelota bacterium
AGGGCGAGCTCTGATTGCTCTACATTTTTACCAAGACGCGTTACAATTTGTTCCAAGTCTTCAGGGGTATTGAGCGAATACACTTCCTTGTCTGGCCATGCCCGCTTAAGCATTTTGGTAAGCTTATTGCCAGGACCCATTTCAATAATCACATCACAGTCTTTAAAGTTTTGCATCGACGGCCACCACAACACATGTGAGCTCATCTGCTTTACCACAGACGCTTTAATATCTGCATTGTTCTGCACCAAGCAGCCGGCAATATTATTCACCAGTGGAATGGAAAGATCCTTAAAGTCAACCTTCACCATATACATAGCAAAGAGCTTTTCAGCCTCGCTCATCAGCCGTGAATGGAAGCCACCCGCAACGTTAAGCGGTAGAACCTTGCCACCTAATGCACGAATATCGCGCTCTACGGCGTCAAGTTCTGGTATAGTGCCAGAGACTACCAGCTGATGTGGACTATTGTAATTAACAATCTCTGCAACCCGCTCAAGGCCCTTAGGGTCATCATAGCGTTTACAAATTGTGCTTAATGTTTCAAAGGGCACGCCAAGTACGGCAATCATGCTGCCAGGAAATTTTTGCGTTGCCTCCTCCATAAACAATGATCGCTTTTTGAGCAAGTACAGAGCATCAGGAAAGCTCATGCCTTCTGCCGCAAAAATAGCAGCGTATTCACCAGAACTGTGGCCGGCCACAATGTCTGGTATGATGCCATACTTTTCTTTAATAAGCGTATAAAATGATGCACCAATTAAAAAGATTGCTGTTTGCGCATTCACGGTCTCTTTAAGCTCACGCTCAGAGGATGCAAAGCAGAGACGAACAAAGTTATTTTCAAGGCAGTGTGATGCCTCTTCAAAATACTCTTGTATGATACGCTCACGATCGTACATATCCTTACCCATGCCCAGGGATTGTGATCCCTGACCGGGAAAAATCATGCCGATCCTCAGCCTTTTTTCTATTCCATTACTCATGATATAACCTTCCATTTATCTAAACTATAACCTCACATTTGTTCTTACTTATGGTGCTAATACCGTTATTAGCCTCCTTATGCGCCTATGCGCACGCTCTATGCCAATAATGGCAATCAACTGAAATACACTCGGGCTGGCAATACTGCCAGTAAGTGCTAGACGCAACGGCTGCGCTAAAGTTACTAATGATGCCTGTACACTTGCGCATACCTGTTCGGCCAACGCCTGCACTGTATCGTGCGTACACGGCCCATCAAACCTGTCAAGGCCATCAGCAAAGGCTTCAAGCATTGGTAATGTTGTTGCACTACGCCACTTAGCTATTAAATGTACATCCAATAATTCAGGATCATGGGCAAGGCCTGAAACATTTTTAAATAACTCAACCAATGTTACACAACGCTGTTTGTACTCATCGATAAGCTGATGTAACGTCGCCGGCTCCCAAAGAGCTGCCAAATCTGCGACATAAACATTGTTGACATCTTGCAACGCTGTTAACAGCTGATCAGCCGTTTTTTGGCGCATATAAATGCCGTTCAACCACTGTAACTTTTTACTATCAAAGATGCCACCCTTCTTGCCTACAGCATCTAGCGAGAAGAGGCTCACAAGCTGGTCACGGGTAAAAATTTCTTGGTCTCCGTGTGACCAGCCTAATCGCACCAGATAGTTTGCCAGCGCATCGGCAAGGTAGCCTTCAAGGCGATACTCTTCAACCGAGACGGCTGCATCACGCTTGCTTAACTTTGCACCTGACGGCCCTAAAATAAGGGAGATATGGGCAAACAGTGGTTCCTTGGCATCAAGTGCACGATATAATAAAACTTGCTTTGGCGTGTTGGATATATGATCTTGTCCACGGATTACGTGCGTAATCTTCATGAATAGATCATCGATAACCACACAAAAATTGTATACTGGTGTTCCATCGCGGCGAACAATAACAAAATCATCAAGTTGATCACGATCAGTTTTAACCGTTCCAACAACAAGATCATGAAATTCTACACTGCTAAGCTCTTTTGGTAGCTTGTAGCGAATAGCATGTGGCTTTTGCAAGTCCTCAGGCGTATAAGCCTTATCTCTGCAAGTTCCACTATATTTACTACCGTGGCCCTGCTCCAACTCATGGATCACCTCGTCCGCATCACGCGGAGGGCAGAAACAGGGATAGGCACGTTCTTGAGCAACAAGGCTGTTCGCCGCTTTAATATGCTCTTGCACGCGCGACATCTGATACACAATGGGTTGCTGGGCATCAGGCATCAGCCCGAACCATGCTAGCGAGCGCAACTGTGATGCCAAAAAGACATCTGTTGAACGCTGCACATCGGTATCCTCAACACGCACCAAATAGGTGCCGCCGGTATGACGGGCAAAGAGCCAATTAAATAATGCAGTGCGCACCCCACCTATATGTAAATGTCCGGTTGGTGATGGTGCAAAACGCACACGGACGTTAGTATGCTGCTCAGTCACGCTTTCTATCCCTTTCTAATATTGTTATTACTTACCAATCTGCACTAATAAGGCGCAGCTTCTCTTTAACTAAATCGGCATATCCTGATTGTTGTTTAGCATCTTTGTAGCCATATTTAACCATCAGTTGCTGCCAATAATTTTTTGCTTGCGTATATTCTTTTTCAGCCCAGAAATAAGCGCCTAAATAATAAAGGGCTACTTCGTTAGCAGCGTGTTTACTATCTTGAGCAATCGCTTCCAATGCTTGAAAGCCCTGCTTTTGCGTATCTTTAACATCGCTATCTATGTTAATAAGTGCAAGCTTGACGCGATAAAAATCTTTAACTGTCTCACTTGGCATCTTATCAATAGCCCGTTTAAGCACTTCAGCGGCTTGAGCGTGCTTACCAAGGTTTGCTAACGCTTCAGCCTCGTATACCAGGTACCATGAAGCAATGCCGGCATGTTTGTGACGATTATAGTCACTGGCTGCAAGCTCCTGTACACTGCGCCACTTTTCCTGTTCAGAGGCAAAGTTAGCACCTGCCTTGGCCTTTCCCTCTGCAGTGATGGAAGCATCGTATACCTGCATAAAATCAATCAAATCTTTATGTGCGGCTATTTGGGCATGATGCTTATACCACATATACCCCATCACGCCACTAATAAGCCCAGCAGTTATGCCTAGGCCTATCAATACTTCTTTGCGATAAGCCATAACGCTGAGCGATATTTTTTCAAACCATTCTGTCAACGCATTAGAAGAAAAATTCATAAGTACTACTCCCGCCAGTAAAGGCGCTCATTAATGTTTGAGAAAACGTTTATTATTTCTAATATACAAAAAATGATAGCAATGTCATTAATTAGTTATTTTTCAGGTAAAATCAGTGTTTTTGAACGTTCATCGCCCTTTGAGGTGTTATAAGCCATGCTTATTGCATCCTCAATATCCTGGGCACTCGCCCCACCATGGCACACAATAACGCAGCCCTTAACACCGAGCAAAGGCGCTCCTCCACGTATGGTGTGCATACCCTTGTCAGCGATCTTGCCTTTTAATGAACTATCCAACAAAATGCACAACGATACCACTGATTCCATGGTCTTAAGCATAACATTGCCAGCAAATCCGTCACACACTACCACATCAACCTTGCCTTGAAAGAGGTCATACGGCTCAACATTGCCATAAAAGTTTAGGCTGCTCCCTTTTAAAAGAGCATACGTCTCTTTGGTAAGCACAGAACCCTTCCCTGCCTCATGGCCATTGGACAAAAGACCTACCAGGGGTGCCGGCTTGTTCACCATGTTGGCAACATATTCGCTGCCTAAATGGGCAAATTGATATAAGTGATTGGGGCGACATTCGGTATTGGCACCAAGATCGAGGGCTAGCACGGGATGGCCGCCACTGGTTGGTAAAAAACCGGCAATTGCGGGGCGATTTATACCATCACGCATGCCGATAATAAGCGCTGATGCAACCATTAGAGCACCGGAGTTTCCTGCGGAGATAACCGCACTACATTCCTTGCTTGCTACGCTGGCCACAGCTTTAACCAGTGATGATTGCGTCTTGCTGCGCACAGCAGCCACACTTTCCTCATCCATTGCAATCTGCTGTGGTGCATCCACAATGGTAATGGGATACGTGTGCCAACTGGGAAAGCGTGTTGTAAGCCATTGATAAACAAGATCATAGGGACCAAAGAGGGTTACGGGGATAGACTTTTGTGCTGCTGCTACCGCCCCCTGTAGGACAACATCAGGAGCAAAATCTCCACCCATTACATCTACTGCTATCATGTGCGTTCACCTTTTAGTCTGTAAAACTAATGACGCCGCTTGCACAGTGACAAACGGCGTCATTAATGTACAAAAATCTATTCAATCAGTCCTATTACTGATTGGTGCCTTCAGACGCTGGTGTAGCGCCTTGTTGCTTCATCGTTCGTGCTCTAGCAGCAACGGCTTCACGAGCCTGTCCTCGTTGATAGAGGCGGTCGGTCTTGGTGCGTACGACCTTAATACCCTTATAGTACCCACAGTCTTGGCAGACTTGGTGGGGTATAAGTGGCGCTTGGCACGTTTGGCAGCCAGTAATAGATTTTGGCTTAATGCCTTTATTGGCTTGGCGCGTTCGTGTACGCTGTCGCGACCATTTTCTTTTTGGTACTGGCATAGTATCTCCTTGGACGTGTAGTACGACGTAATTTTAATGTTTTAAGCGCTCTCTAGCCTAAAATGTTGCCATCTTTTTGTCAAAGACTACCTCAACGGTTGTAAAATTGCACAGTTTTGGCAGACTTAGGGGATATTTTAGGCGACAAATCCTTATCCTTATAAGGAAACGCGGCGCCAAAGATTTGAGAACAGTATACGGTAAAATAAAAAAATTGTAACATCTAACACATATTAGCAGGAGTTTTTTAATGAGTAACACCAGCATGGAATTGGTCAAAATACTGCGAGACAGGACTCAGGTAGGGATGATGGATTGCAAAAAGGCCCTTGAAGAAGCGAATGGGGACATCGAGCAAGCCGTCGAAATTTTGCGTAAAAAGGGTGCCGCTGTTGCCGCCAAGCGCGCCGATAACGCTACCAATCATGGCAGAATCGAAAGCTATGTTACAGCGGACGGCAAAACAGGCGTTCTTATTCAGTCAGCATGCGAAACCGATTTTTCTGCTAATACTGATGCAATGAGAGACTTCTTGCACACAGTGGCTGAGCATATTGCAACCGCTAACCCAGCATCAATCGATGCACTGCTGAGCGAATCACTGACCACCAACAAGGGACTTACCGTTCGCCAATACATGGACGAGCTGGTGGCAAAAATCTGTGAAAACATCAAAATCAATAACTTTGTTCGTTTTCATATCGCCAATCACGGCCTTGTAGGGGTGTACATTCACCCAGGATCAACGGTTGGGGTAATGGTAGAGCTAGAAGCCGACAAAGACACCGCAATGCATCTTGAGACGCTTAAGCAACTGGCTAAAGATATTTGTATGCAAATTGCGGTAACCAACCCGCTATGCACTGAGCCAAAGTTTCTTGACGCGACGGTCCTGGAAAGAGAACGCGCATTGGCTCAAGACCAACTTAAGGACAGCACCAAGCCTGCTAACGTTATTGAAAAGATTATTGAAGGCAAGCTTGGCAAATTCTACCAAGATGTTTGTCTATTACAACAGCCATTCATCAAGGAAGATAAGCTTACGGTACAACAGCACGTGGAAAACACCGGTAAAAAACTTGGCCTGGTTATCACGGTAAAACAGTTCAAGCGTTTTGCTATTGGCCGTTAACATGGCCATGAAACGGGTTGTACTCAAGCTCAGCGGCGAGCTTTTTAAGCCATCTTCCACTGATGGCAAGCAGGAATGTTTAGACGTTCCTCTCATTGATGCGATAATAACCGATATTAAAACGGTACAAAAAACGCATCTAGTGAACATTGTGATTGGTGGCGGCAACTTTTTTAGAGGGCTTAAAGAGGGCAAGGCGCTCGGCCTGCGCCCCGTCACTGCCGACACCATCGGCATGCTAGCCACCGTCATGAATGGCATTATGCTGCGTGAGCTTTTTGTAAACCGCGGTGTTCCGTGCGTTTTGCTTAATGCATACGCCATTCCTGGCGTTGTACACGCAGTTGATCCAATAGCCATAGAAAAGGCCCAGGAAGCAGGCGAGGTTATTATTTTTAGTGGGGGCACCGGCAACCCATTTTGTAGTACCGATACCGCTGCCGTCCTGCGTGCCTTGCAAGTAGGGGCTGATACGGTGTGGAAGGCAACTAAGGTTGATTATGTCTATCAAGAGGACCCGATGATTAACCCGCAAGCCCTACCGCTCAAGCAGTTGACGTATGCGCAAGCCCTCGCCCAGAACCTTGCCGTAATGGACAGCACTGCCATTGCATTGGCACAAGAACATGACATTACGCTGCGCGTATTTAGTCTTTTTAAGCCGCAAGCACTTTTACACATCTCACGTGACCCAGATTTTGGAAGTACGATAATTAAATAATGTATAAAAAAAGCCGTTCGCCCCGATGGAGACTTGTTTCAAGTCGAGTAGAGGGGGACGACGGCAACATAAAAGGATACCAGTATGGCACTAGAAATAGCCTTTAAAGAAGGCGAAACAAAAAGTTTTGAGACCCTTCTTAAAGAACACATGGAAAACCCCATCAAGCATTATGAAAAAGAGCTTTTGGCTATTAGAACCGGCCGAGCATCTATCACATTGCTTGAAAATATTAAGGTCGAAACCTATGGTCAATACATGAACCTTAGGGAAATGGCAACCTTGGGCGCTCCAGATGCGCGCATGCTCACGGTACAACCATGGGATAAATCAACCATTAGTGCTATTGAAGCCGCACTTGCCACTTCAGATCTTGGTGTAACACCAATCAACGATGGTAACGTGATCCGCATTCAATTGCCCCAAATGAGTGCCTCCCGCCGTGATGAGTTGGTCAAGATCCTTGGTAAGAAGACTGAAGACTGTAAAGTAGGCATCAGAAACATTCGCAAGGATTTTCATAATGAAGTCCGCGATGCTGACAAAAAACACATTATTTCAGAGGACTTTGCCAAGCGTCTTGCTGATCTGCTGCAAAAGGTAACTGATCTGTATATTGCAAAGACTGATCAGTTGCATGATAAGAAGACTGCAGAGATTGGACATATCTAAGGCCTCAATTATTCACCCGGATAGGTCATGCAGTACCAGGCATGACCTATCCACTTTTTTAATGCGTCACATTCGACACTTCCCCGTTATTATTGACTACCTGTATTATTTATTTCTTGACTTCTTGTGATAAAAACCTTTAGACTTGAAATCGATAGCATGGCATGTAGCCAGGCTAAGAGAATATCACGTAATCATTATTTAGGGAGATGTTATAATGTCAACATCAAAAAAAATTGTCTCAATCGTCATATTGGGCCTATTGAGTGGTTCTTTCACCACTGTACACGGTATGCACAAACGTACAAAAAGGTATTATGATTGGCACAGCGCTTTTAAATCTTTGACAGAGACAAAAAATCAGCATGCTTCGGAGACTTGGTCAAAATCGTTGGCCCAAAATGTTTAAGTAACGTCATTGTGCACAACTACACATCTGAAGAAGAAAGAGCAGAAGAAGTACAAGCATTGATAGACACAGGTGTCAATGTAAATAAGATAACACAAAGCCCTTATCCACCATTATTCCTGGCCTTTATCTATGCCGGTGAACCCACTTTAAAGGCGCTTAGTAGTGCCCGAGGTTTCGATGTTAATGTAAAGGACGATATCGGTAACACAGTATTGATATATTATGCAGACCTCGGCTGTAAGGCAGAGATCAAAAGGATTCTTGAATTTCCAGGTGTTAATGTGTATGCGACGGACAGATTTGGTAAGACGGCAATAGAGTATGCTGAAAAGTATCCAGAGATTGCCGAGCTCATACAAAATTATATCGCCAGAGAAAGCAATACATCACGCACAACAGCTGGCACCTCGATGACAACAGATTAAAAATTAATGAGTATAAAAAGTGTGAAGAAGAATTTTAACATGGCAAACTACAACAAATATCTGGGCATGCTGGTATTGTCTCTCTTGTTTGGCAGTGCCCAAGCCTCAGAAACACAGCCACAGGCGGTCGAGCCCATAGACCGTGATACCAGACTGATAAGTGAATGCTTTCAGTTCCCGGCAAATTCTGAGCGCATACAACAGTTGCTCGATGAGGGCGAAGCTGTAAATGCTGTTGGCAGGCATGGCCAAACGGCGCTGATAGCGCTGGCAGTGGCAGCATCAGACCATCGAGGACAAGCAATCCAGGCAACCATAAATGCTGCTAGTCTATTGCTAGATAATGGCGCAAATAGATATGTTGTTGATGGTAACAACAATACATTCGACAGCCTATTCCCTGCTTATGAAAGCCTATTCCCTGAGTATGAATCTGATCAAGATTAATCAAATCTACACCCAGACAAGACAATAAAAATGGCGCCTCGCAATGGGCGCCTTTTTTCACCTTAACGCTTATCTAGGCACGATATCACCGGTGACAAGGATGGATCTATTGCCTGCAATAATTGTGCTAGTTTTTCAAAACTCGGTTGATGCTTTCCCTGTTCGTACTGGGCATATTCGTTAATAGATTTTGCATGCAGATGTTTTGCAACCTCTTCAAGCGTTAATCTTTTACGACAACGCTGTTGCTTAAGCACAAGTGCAATAAGCTTCTTAGAGTCATTGGCTTCAACGCATATGGTACTACCATGCAACGAGGCCACGACAGAAAACAATGGATCATCCGTAAGACACTCTATAGCATCTTTAATCATCATAACGGTTTCTTCTTTTGTTGTTGCCTGTGTCATAACATCAAGCAATGGCACTTCAACCAACCAAAGGGCATCCGTTCTACTTTTCCATACTTTTCCAATAATTTTCATGCTTCCTCCTCTTTGTGCCCAGGGTTATCCATGGCATCTCTCAAAATTTTCTTCACCAAGCCTTCATTTATTTCATTGTGACGCGGAATTGGCTTATTAAGATCGCCATTTGTCCATATGTCATGAGCGCCACCATGCCGTTTAAACCACCAGCCTAATTTGAGCAAATCTCTCTCTAGGTCTTTTCTCTTCATAAACTTGTTACCACTTTTTTATGATACATTACATGATACATTTAAATGAGCTGCCTGATAGGCTAATTATACATAAATCTATGTAATCTTACAAGACTTGTTATTGTTAGTGCGCAATCCAGCCATCCAGCCAAACCTTGCCAATCCCATTTCAAATAAAAATGGCGCCCATTGCAAGGCGCCATTTTTATTGTCTATAAAATTTATACGATAGCCCTTGTGCTACGCCCAGGCGTGAAAGCCCAAGAAGCTGAAAAAGAGCGCTAGGAGCACGGCACCAATACCACGTCCCATGACCTTATCATTAATAAGGCCGTAGACGATGATGGCAAATGCCGCGAACATAAAGGCAATCGAGCTGCCAAGGCCGCTCAGCGATACTGGCGTCCCAGAAAAGAGCGCGGTGATGCCCAAAATAAGGGTCGTCTGTCCCAGCACTGTACCAAGGGTTGGGCCCAATGCAAGGCCATATTCGCCACGACGCAATGCGCCCATGCTCAGTGCCAGTTCTGGCAACGACGTTCCCACGCCCAAAATAGCTGCGCCAACCGTCTCAGGACTCCAATGCAGTGACTGGGCAAGTTTAAGCGCAAAGTGTACCGTCACGCACGAAGCACCCATAATTAACCCGCCACTGGCAAAAAGTTTTGCAACCAGGCCAAGCTTTGAGGTCAGCATGAGGTCTTTTTTGCTGTGCACGTTTTCAACAACGTTTTCATGCACCACCTCGTGTGCGCTATTGGTCTTCCAGAGCCAAACCAATGAGACAACGTACAGGATAATCAGGGCCAGACCCTGCCAGCGATTAACACTGCCTAGGCACAGTACGCCAATAATAACGGCGGCTGCAACACCAAGCATAGCCAGTAAATTTTTCTTATCGTCAGCCTTAATGGTAATACGCCCACGTGAAAGTAAGAGCGTTAACCCGATTACTAGGGCAATATCGGTAAAGTTACCACCAATAATATCGCCCACAGAGACCTCAGCCACCCCACTGAGCGCCGAGCTAAAGGCGATAGCAATTTCGGGCGCATCGGCCGCAAGCGCCAATACGACAAAGCCTAAAAAGAAGGTGGAGACGTTAAAGGCCTCAGCTACTTCGATGGCGTAGCGTACCACGAGGTCACCGCACTTCCAGAGGGCGATAAGCCCAACAACGACAATGGCAAAATCACCAAAGGCTAACGATGAAGCGAACATATATCAATTCCTGCGTAGATTTCGAGCTGGTTGCCCAGGCTTTAAACATGATTTTTTACGACTGGATGTTAAGTATAGCTACTTGCAGGGCAAAAGCAATGATGGAGAGCAAAAACTGGGGGTTGCGTAGCCCTAAGACCCTAACAATAAATTTGTTTGTTTTTGGTAGTAAAAGTGATATGATTTTTAAATCTTAAAATCAAGGTTAAAAACCAAGACGTAATGGGACCACATTGAGTACTATAGACTACTATCTCAATCTTTCATGGACCTTTACCGTTGAAAAGGCCACAGATGGAAAATCTGGTGTTATTTATGTTGTCAGAGTAAATGAGTTGCCTGGTGTCTGCACAGATGCTCCTTCAATTGACGAAGCGTTTGCCTTAATAAAGGATGCTATGGAAGGAGCTTTTAGACTTTATAAAAAACTTGGACAAGAGATACCAAGGCCAAATCTCTTTTAATTTTTTGCGCGTCATGCTATAAATACCTTCACATATTGTAGCGCCAATCATAACGTAGGCTAGAAATCGAACGCTTAGTTGTAGCTGCAAATTTTCTACAGACGTCTTCCTCTGGATCCCAGAGCCTGTCCTCGACTTAATCGAGGATCAAGCCTGGGATGACATCCTCTACGTAATAGCTTTTTAAAATAAGTATAAAAATGGCAAAGAAAGATAAACATGACCCATTCATTCACGCCCCAATCAACTATCAAACGCATCAGCACAATAGTAGCGATCAGCTTAATGCTTCCGCATACATCAACCACCCTCATGGCTGCACCCGCCATTTCAAGCGTCCTTGAGGGGGCTGCAATATTTGCAATCGCGCCTGCCGTTGGCATGGCAAACCATTATGCCATCACCGGTGATACAAAAAAGGCCGCGCTGGCACAGGCAATTGCAAGCCTTGCTCGCTTAATAAATAAGGGCTTTTTTATTAAGCTCAGAGGGGCAAATCAGTCAAATGACTTGCTAGATTATAGAGATTACGTCGCCAGCTTAGGCTGGGCAGCATACGATGCTAAACAACTGGTTGATTCGCTTAAAACATTCAGAAAGCTTTCACAGGAGTCTGCTGATGCTGACATAGAAACGATCGACGCGGTTGTTGACGCAACCACAGAAGCGCTACCAACTACTGCAAACAAGACATCACGCACAGAAAAAATAATGCGCATAGGAATACTGCCTCTTGCTGAGGCTATTGTATCAGCTGCTATGTTCGGTCTGGATAATCCTGACCACACCACTACAGCAGCCCAATCATTGATTCGTTTTGCGCAGCAATACATGGCTGCAGAAAAGAGCTCAGCACTACAAAAGAAATATGCTGCGGCGCTAGTCGTTAATTTTGCGTGGCTTGCAGCTGAAACGTATCATCTTAAACAGAAAATCGAGCACAAAAAAATAGCTGATGCCATTGCAATGCAAAAAACAAAGGACGACGCTGCAGCTCACGAACAAGCAGCCGCTGCAGCCAAGGCAAAGGCTAAAGCCCGCGCCGATGCCCTTGCTGCTCAAAAGGCTCACAATAAGCAATTGGCTGACGAAGCGGCCGCTAAAATTTCAGCTAAATTCACAGAAGACAGGGAAAAAGCGAGGCTCGATCATGAAAAAGAAATAGCCGCATTGCAGGCTCAACTGGCTCACTATGAAGAGAAGCAACGTGAGATTGCTCGAAGGGCTGCTGCCGTTGCTGAAGAGATGAAATCTAACGAGCCAATCGATGATGCCGATCAAGAAGAACTCATGAACCTAAGCGATGACGACGAGCTGCCCGCCCAACAACAAGAACATCAAGCTCAGCCTATACACCATCACGATGAGATTGATATTGATGAAGATCAAACGCTTGAACAAGCCCTAACTCGTACACAGCACGCACTAGCTGAATCTGCTCAGCTTCAAGAGGAGAGTGAGCTGGAGAATACGTATAAAATCCGTACAGCAAAAAGTGCCCATCAACATAGACACCTGACGATGACCTCCGAAGAAGCCGAAACATTCAGCGCCAGAGTACAAGATGAGCAAGAAGCAAAGGCTCAAACTGCTATACAAGGCGAAGAATACCTTCAGCATACAGCCTGGCTGGCACAACAACAGGCTGCGGCAAATCATGCGGCAACGCTTGAAGACGTACAGCGCAGGGCAGGGGAAGAGAAATCACCAGTAAAATAAACGGCTGGACACGCTCTTTTATGCATCCTTTGCCTTCTACGCCCATAATATGGTACATATCAAGTGAGTTAGGGTGTTTATCATATACTAAGTTGCAGAGGGGGCGTTGTGAGCACATTTCGCAACCGGTCTATTGTCGTCATGTACCGGATTGTAGCCCTTTGTATCGTTACAACACATGCTAGTAGCCACGCGGCCTGGACCAATACCAGTACCGCCGAAGCAATCAGCGCCGTATTGATCTGCCCCTTTACATTGATAGCGCATCAATACACAAAAAATGGTAACGCCAAGGGTGCTGCATGTGCCAAAGCATGCAGTGATGGTCTTCGGCTGCTCAATAAGCTCTTCTTTTTCGGCAATAGAGCGGGCAGCGCACGACAAGATTATACCAATAATAACACTATAGCATTGCGCGATTGTGCCTGCATGGCCGGCCTGGTTGCTTATGATATCGCCAATCTAAGGGCAAATATTACTGAGTACAAAAAAGCAGTTGATGCACCAACGCAAACTACAGACGAGCCCCCCAGTCCAGCAGCCACCGATAATAATCTCACCCCCGAGCAGGCTCAGGCGATTGCCCACGAACAAAAAATAGCGATGCTTAGACAGGCCTTTGTCATGTATATTCTTCCCATTGCCGAAACATGCGTCACGGTGGCAACGGCATTATGCAATGCCGCTCATGATGATGATGACGACGACGATGAAGATGGAAACTCTCGTGTATACCTGGCAGTATCGGCACAAGCATATGTTCGCTTGTGGCAAGGGTACCTAGCACCAGACAGAAAAACATCATCAAAGGCAACCTATGAAGTGCTTCTCTTCTTTAATACCTTATGGCTACTGGGCGAGGTTTGCAAAGCGTTTCCACACCTAATTGAGAAAAAAATTGATCCAAATGATGGTCAAGGCCTTCCACAAGATCACCCGCCCATTAATGTTAGTATCCAACATCCAAACCCAGCCATACCTGGCACATTATCTAGGCAAAATAGCCACATTCATATCACCATACCCCCTTCGCCCTCGGCACGCACCTTGGCTAATTCTCAACGGCCTAGTAGCATTAATTTACACATCAACACCGGGTCGACTGCAACATCAGCCAACGTGTCGCCACTACAAACGCCCAGGCGCATCATAGCAAGCCCAGTACCGTATACACCGGCACCAGGCACTTTGTCTGCAGAATCTTCGCCACCAAAGTCGGTAGCTCGCGCTGTAAGCACGCCTGAAACACCAGGGACACGATCATTACAAGGCTCGCCCGTTACTCACCCGCGCATTCTACGACCACGTGCCACAAGCATACCGACCTCACCGCCGATGTTTACAAATGCATTACCCAACGCGGTAGAAAATACAACGCCGCCTCCTACAAAATCACCCGAGATGAAAACAGGACAGATGAATAGTGCGCCAGGGGAATCACCCTTAACGCCGTTGCGTACTATCATTATTGACCCATCTGTTTTACCATCAGCCTTACCAGCGCCGACCACTGCATATTCAACAAAAAGGCCCGCTTTTATAAGACCATTGCATCATCGCCAACTCAGTAACATCGGTGAAAAAGGAGAATCACCATCACCTCGAGACTTTCACAGATTTTTGGGGGATCAGCCGCTACTGCTAGATAACGAAAATCCTAATAACGAAAATATGCCTCTATCACCGATAGGGGAAATAGTAACTCCCTCACCATCTGTTTCAGCCGAAGATGATCAAAAAAGCCCTGAAAACAACGAGGAAAAAAAAGTTATCAGTCCTGATGATGTCATTGGTCTTACTATTCATGAAGATCTTGGTAGCCCAAAACCAAACACTGCACAGGAAGATTAAGTTTTTTTATAATTCCGGTACACTTAGACAACTTGAAGATCCAGACGAAACAGTAGCAAGGTACCGGACACAATGACCAAACATTTTTCTCACCTACACGTACACACAGAATTTTCATTATTGGATGGCGCCATCCGCATACAGGATCTGTTACGCCTTTCAAAAGAACAGGACTGGAAGGCGGTTGGCATCTCTGACCACGGCAATATTTTTGGTGCTGTAAAGTTTTTTCAGCTCGCCAAAAAGGAAGGCATTAAGCCGGTCCTTGGCATTGAGATGTATTTTACCCCAGACATCAAGGTGCGCGATGTTAGCGATAAGTACTGCCACCTAATTGTTATTGTGCAAAACAGCGTTGGGTACAAAAATCTTTGCCAACTGATTGCTCTGTCATACCAAGAGGGATACTATTTTAAACCACGTATTGATTACGCCGCGCTAGAAAAATACCATGAGGGATTGATCATCACCACCGCCTGTGTTGGTGGTCACATTCCTATGCTGCTGCGCAGCGGTAATATCGATGAAGCAAAGATGCGCACTGAGTGGTTTTTAAACCTCGTTGGCCCTGACCGTTTCTTCTTTGAGCTACAACCGGCCGAATTTGATAAACAACGTGAGCTTAACCCTTTGCTGTTGCAGTACAGCAAAGAATGGGGGGTTAAATGTATAGCAACATCAGATGCGCATTATTTGAATAAAGATGATCGTGAAGCTCATGAGATCATGCTTGCTGTACAAACCAAGGATGTGATTTCAAACCCTGACCGCTTTTCATTCGGTGAGTGCCAAGCATATGTGCGCACTACCCAGGAGATGCTGAATGCCTTTCCGGGTAATGAAGAGCTTATCTGGAACACGAATCTCATTGTCGATCAGTGCGATTTTAGTTTTGAATTTGGCAAATTATTTTTTCCACTCTTCCCCGTACCAAAAGAGCATACGCAAGATACCTATTTTGCACAATTGTGCCAGGAGGGCCTGGATCGCCTTAAACAAGAGGATCTGATAGCCAAGGAGACCTACCCTGTTTATGACGAGCGCCTACGCGTCGAGGTAGAGCTGATTATCAAAATGGGTTTTGTTGGCTATTTTTTGGTTGTTGGGGACTTTATTCAGTGGGCAAAGCTTCAAGACATTCCGGTCGGCCCCGGTCGGGGATCAGCAGCTGGGTCACTGGTAGCATGGGCACTACAAATTACCAACATTGACCCCATCGCGTATAACCTGCTGTTCGAGCGATTTCTCAACCCAGAGCGTGTCAGCATGCCCGATATTGATATTGATTTTTGCATCCAGCGTCGTGAAGAGGTCATCAATTACGTACGCGACAAATATGGCCATGAATGCGTCTGCCAGATTATTACCTTTGGTACCATGATGGCCAAAGGGGTTATCAAAGATGTTGCGCGCGCCCTAGCAATACCTTTCCAAGATGCTAATGCCATTACTGATTTAATCCCAGAGCAACTTAAAATCACACTGGCAGAGGCGCTGGAACAGGAACCGCGGCTTAAGCAGATGGTTGACGGCAACCCTACCATAAAGCATCTTTTTAATATCTGCTTTAAGCTTGAAGGTCTTACACGCCACGCATCGAAACATGCTGCAGGCGTTGTGATATCGCCTGAGCCGCTAGCTGAAGCACTGCCGCTGTATATACCATCCAAAAGTACCGATTTGGTTTCGCAATACGCGATGACTGAGCTTGAAGCTATTGGCTTTTTAAAGATGGACTTTTTGGGATTACAAAACTTGACGGTGATCGACTTTGCGCTAAAATCAATTGCAAGAAACCACGGGGTCACCATCAACTTGGACAAGATCCCATTTGATGACCAAAAGGCCTTTGATCTTTTGCGTAAAGGACAGACCAAAGGGGTATTCCAATTTGAATCTGAAGGCATTCAGGAGGTACTGCGCAAGCTGCAACCGGAAAAATTTGAGGACTTGATTGCGGTTAATGCGCTCTACCGCCCAGGACCACTTGGCTCAGGCATGGTTGATGATTACATCGATCGTAAGCATGGTCGCAAGCAAACAACCTACATGTTTCCAGAATTAGAATCGGTCCTTGCAGAGACGTATGGTGTTATTGTCTACCAAGAGCAGGTGATGAAAATAGCCTCAGTTATTGGTGGCTACACACTTGGCGGCGCCGATATTTTACGTCGTGCCATGGGTAAGAAAAAAGCGGACGTGATGGCTGAACAAAAGATATTGTTTGCACAGGGAGCCCAAGAAAAAGGCTTTAATGGCGGCAAGGCCACTGAACTGTTTGAACTTATGGAATACTTTGCAGGCTACGGTTTTAATAAATCACACTCCGCCGCCTATGCGTTGATTGCGTATCATACCGCCTATCTGAAGGCAAATTATCCTAAAGAATTTATGGCCGCCCTGCTCACCTTTGAAACCGGTAATCCTGATAACCTGACCAAGTACCTGCAAGAGGTTCACGATATGGGGCTTACCACCATTGCACCCAACATCAATTCATCCGAAGTTGAGTTTGTTGCAAGTAGTGATGGCGTGATATTTGGCTTGCAGGGCATTAAAAATGTCGGCCTCATAGCGCTGCAAAATATTATTGAAGAACGTAAGAAAAAACCGTTCCTTGATCTGCTGGATTTTTGTAAGCGTGTAGACCTTCGGGTCGCTAACAAGCGCGTCGTCGAAAGCCTTATCTACGGCGGCGCCATGGACTGCCTGCCCGGCAACCGGGCACAACAGTCGGGTGAACTTGATAAAATTTTAGAGCTGGCCCACCAAGAAAAAGAATCTGACAAGACGGGACAAACCAATCTTTTTGGCATGCTGCTTGCCGAGCAACCGCGGCAGCCCGGCGATGATTTGTACACCTTTCAGCCGCGTGCAGAGTTTTCTGATAAAGAAAAACTTGAAAAAGAGAAAGAGGTTACCGGCTTTTATCTGAGCTCTCACCCCCTTAAAACGATACCGGGCATCGCATGGCTTAAGGTAATGCCATTTACCCAGACACTTGATCTGATTAAGAATGTAACGTCACTTAAGGAGCCGTGGGTCACCTGTTGCGGATTGCTGCAAACGTATAAAACAATCACCACCAAAAAAGGTGATCGTATGGCATTTGCCTCATTTGAAGATCTTTCAGGCAACGCCGAGGTGATCTTATTCCCCACCACTTTTGCCAAAGTTGAGGCACTGTTGAGCCAACACCATATTTTTATTATTAAAGGATCACTGGATATTACGTCGCAAGGCAGTTGTAAAATCAAAGCCAATGAGCTAATCCCTGCCGAAAAGGTATTTGATGATCCTGCCATCATCCGGGCACTGACGATAACCTTTAATCAGGAACTCTCAGACGAACTGGTGACACGTGCTAAGCAGTCGCTACCACCGGGTACAACCCCGCTGCAGATCGCCTTTGAAGAAAATAACATGCACTTGGCAGTGGTCACGTCACAAAGGGTTACGTGTAATAGCACACTCTTGCAGTCGCTGGCCGATCAGGGGCTTGGATTATCGGTTGAATTGTAGGGCATGTATAGCGCATTCGCTCCTGTGCCCTGTCGAATTTTGCTATCTAAACCAGGTATAGGTAAGGCCGGCAGCCAGCAGGATAATAATGAGCATAAATACGCTATCATTAAGGCATTGTAGCTCGTGCTTATTAAAGATCTCATCCTGCAATGCATGTTTTTTGAAATGCTGAATTGTCAAAATGACGTACGTCTGAAAAAATAAAATGAGCATAGAGAGTATCACGAGCAGGTAATAAATAATATCAAGGTGTGTTGCAAGACCGACCTCTGGCGAGCCCGCATCAATAACCATGCGAAATAAAACCAAAATGGGAATGGCTGAGGCAACATAGCTTAACCGTGATGGGTCGGTGATCTCAATAAGTAAGCAAAAAAGCGCAATGAAAAAAAGCACGAACATTGGAAAATAAAATGAGATGAGATCACGAATGCCGGTGCTTTTAAAAATCACGCACAATGCAGCCGCTGGATAGTTAATAAGAGCAGTATTATCGTCAGCGGCGTCAACTGCAGTTGTTTGTAATGGTGCTTTATAATAGCCAGCATAGGCATGTGTTTTTATCGGGCTCCAGCTAAAGAGCAGGTGGTTAGGGTTGATGGTAAGGTTGCGCTCATTGGTATCGAAATAAAGCTGATAGGGCGATACATTTTTATTCTCTATCATGATCGTGAGCGTTCTTTGGGCAAGTGGGAAATTACTGTGGTTCAGATCAGCCTTAAAGTTTGCCTGGATATGATAGCATACTTGTACATCATTACCGGCCAGGCTGATAATTGGCTGTGATTTATAGATGAGGTCACCTCGTTCAAGCGCAATACTGTTGTAGATGGCAAATGATTCGATCGTGCTCAATGACTGGCTACCACGAGGGAACTTGAACCAGACAATACCGTCAACAATAAAATCATTTTTTGTAAAAGAGAATGAGGGAAAGCTATTGATGTGCATGCCGACGGTAATATGAGATGCGATTGATTGTGCCTTTTGTGGCAAGGTATGGAGCACCGGCTGTGGATCACGCGACGAGAAATGCTGGCTCTGCATATACAATGTCACCGCTACGTAACAGGCAACAATAATAATGGCGGCAATTTTGTAGATCGTTTTTTCACATAATCTGCCAAGTGCTATAAGGCCTTGTATGACGACGGTATGTACAGGCATGGCGGTAACCTTTCTTAGATGATCCAGACTTTTTCGCCAAACAGATGACGATTATGTGGATTAAACGTGAGGTTAAATCCCTTAAAATCATAATTTTTGAGCGCGGCTAGATGTGTAAGCAGCGCCTCCTTTGAGCAATCACCATTAAGCGATTGCAGTGCATCGGCTAGAATGCTTGCGCCCAGGTAGTACATGCATGAAAGTGTTGAATACGGCTCCTGCGGTACATACTGGTCAAACGCCTTTCTATATTCCTGCACAATAGGCATGGTGCTTGTAATCGGGTTTGGCACTAACGATGTGTAATGAAAATTAACACCTTTGCCTCTTAAAAGGTCTGGCACTAAAAACGTGGAATCAATGCCTATAAAAAGGGTATCAAAATGACCTTGTGTGAAAAAGGTATTGATCACATTTGCTGCCGGCTGTGACGTAGAAAAGCAGGCAACAATTTTAGGATCAGCGGCAATAAGCGGCTTGATGTGCGCATTAATTGCCATGGTAAAACGATTATATGACGCTTGGCTGACAATAGTATGTTCATGGCGTGTAAGGGCGTGGTTAAGCATGCTTGCTCCGGCTGTTGAAAATGTATCATCAGCATGAAAAATACCAACGGAGCGCTTGTCCAGTGTGCCAGTGATGTACTGCGCAATAGCATTAACTTGAGCATCCAGTAGCCCTGGGCCGTTAATGATATGCGTTAGCGAGCTCTCACGCAATGCTTGGTCACCACCCCATGGAAAGAACACTGCAATTGAACCATTTTTTATAAGCGGTAAAAGCTTAATAACGCCGCGCGTTCCCATGATGCCAATAAACATGGTGATACCGTGGTCCTTGTACAGGCGCACAACATTATTGTACGTGGTTGCCGGCTCGTCATGATCCTCAACGGCTACCAGACGCAGCGTTTTGCCATGAACGCCGCCGCTGGCATTTACCTTTTTAAAGCAGCATTCGATCGCCTGTTTGATGGTATTGCCATACAAACCAAAATGGCCGGTAAAAAAGCCGGACATGCCAAAGACAATCTCCTTGTTGTGGTCAATAATAAGATTATGGGAGTGGGGATGGGCGATCCCTATTGTTAGCAAGAGTAGTGATAAAACTATGCGTAAGGTCATGGAAAGCTCCCATTTTTTGTCATCCTGTTTTTGTCATCCTGAACTCGTTTCAGGATCCACGGTATAGCCTCCAACCGACGTTTAATGTTGTCACTGTAGAAAATGTGTGTGATGATGGTCAATAGTTTAAGACTTAATTTTTGAGGTGTGCATGCGTATTTATAAAAAATTATGTAAACATGAATTGGCATTGTTTTTGGAAGTTCTTTATGTATACGCATTAGAGCATCCTGAAAAACTCAAAGATGCAAAGGATGTGTGGGGAAAGCGCGCTGACAAGCTGCTTAATGGAGTAGTTCCTGTGATATCTATAAAAAGCCGTTCGCCCCGATGGAGGTGCCGAAGGCCGTAAGCTCCGAGCTTCGAGGGGACCGAATGGAGGGGTGCGGACGGTTATAAGAAAGTGTGATTATTGGCCATTCGTACCCCTCCATTCGAACCTTCGCCTAAAGGCTCAGGCTGGTGCCCTGCGGGTTCTCCATCGGGGCGAACGGCTTTTTGCTTACTCAATGACTCTGAGAAGCCGATAGATACCTGATTGTGAATTATGATAGAAGCGAAGCATATTCTTGCATTTCAGCATTCAAGTATTGTAAACATTCTTAGTCAGCAACAATGGTTGTTGCTGTTGTGTGTTTTTCTAAAAGAGAAGAGGTAAACCATGAGCCTACAAAGAATACTTATTGCTGGTGCAGCCGTTATTTTGTTCGCATCACACCATTATGTTGATGCCGCAAAATCATCGTCATCGTCATCGAGTTCGTCGTCATCATCATCATCATCGTCACCTGCTGCCAACAATTATAAAGAATTGTTTACCGCGGGGGATATGAAATTTTCTACCCTGGCGAAGGGGTATAAGACCGATAAGGCATTGAATAATTTGGCCAATGCCATGAATAAAACATTAAAAACCCTGTCATCGCAGTTGTCACGCGAATCATGCGTCGCGCTAAAAAAGGCATTATTTAAATTGAGGTTGGGTAACGAACTTTTAAGTCAGTATGATAAAAAACGTGTGCAGGCCATGGGGAATGCACAAGCGCGAGGCAATGAGGCTGCAGATGCTTCTCTGGACGCTGGATCATCATCGTCCTCATCTGCACCATCCCTCAAGCCACTTTCCTTGGACGAAGAAGATAGGCAAACCCCAATTAGCGAGTGCGTGACGCCTCGCATGACGGCATTTGCTTTGCAGCCCTTATTTCGTTCAATTGAAGAGCCAGAAGATGAGAATGGTCCGAATCAAGTAGTCGTATTGTTACGTTGCTGCGATCATGCCGGTTTTCCAGCATTGCGCATCGCATTATTGTGCGAATTGGTAAAACGTGGCTTTCATGCTCCGATTAAATCTGCCAAGAAAAAGGCTGCAGCTCAAAAGAAAGGTTCAGGACTCAATGATTTTATGTCCCCGGAGGCCGATTTTATAACACCAGACTTAGAGGATGCTTTGCAGCGTGAATATTTTTATGCTGGTAATAAACGCTCAGCATCGCTTTCTACAAAATTTGATGAAGCTGACAAGTACTGGAGTGCTTTATTGTCCGATGGTTTTTTGCCACAGACCGAGGCTTATGAACGGCTGCTGGCAGCCAATAAGGGGTTAGTTGTCCAATTAAAAAAAGCTTTGGCCAGGCTGGATGCACGAGAAGCTCGTCGGGCTTCACGAGATTATAGTGATTACAGCGAGGCGCAAGCAGGACAGGATGCTGAAGAATGGGCAGCAGCAATCACAGAAAGATATGAGGCAGTAAAAAAGATGGCCGATGTATTGTGGGGGCTTATTAAAAAAGAAAAAAAACCTGTTGATGTTATTAATCAGTTGCCCTGGTCTCTGTATAAACAGGAGTTGGCCAAAACTATAACAAAAATGTATATAACGCGCCCAGACTTTCTTGCTTGGTTTGTTAGTCTGCCTGCGTATGGTTTGTATGCTGAGCAAACAGTAGTGGATGGTATTCTTAGTATTATGGTTGAGCAGGCGGCGAGCAAGGTAATTACATTATCAGCAGGTGAATTGCTTACATATTTTAATACGCTTCCGGATGGTTATTTTAAGCTACTACTCTTCAAAAATGATGCTCAAAGATTTGACGGTAGTCCACGTGCTATTACTAATGTTCCTAATCATGAAGAGGTAAGTCGGGTCATTGATAGCATAAGCTACGCTCCCGGCGGTGATTATTATGTTAATGGCCCGCTGACAAAACAGTGGTTTGATATGATTATTGATTATATTATTGTTTACAATAAAATTGCTCCTGTTACCGGTAGTACTGTTTATGTAAATTTGAGAATAAACGATCTACCTAATATCAAAACCCTGCCAGATTCAATACGCTATTTTGATCTGATGGGAAAAGAGCTAGGCCTATCAATATATATTGTAGGAACGCCATTAGAAGCATTACCACGACCATTGGGCAAACTGACTACTCTTGTAGGTTTAAGTATAGATGGTTCTAAGATTGAAGAATTTCCAGTATTTCTAGGTGATGCACCAAATTTGTTTGACCTTTCTATAACAAATGGCGCATTGCAGACCTTCCCTGACCTGCAGCAAGGAAAATTTCGCGCGCTAACAACGCTTGATTTAAGTGATAACAAGCTTACAAGAGTACCGGTATCAGTAGCTCATTTACCGAAGTTGGAGACACTCAACCTGTTTGGCAATCCACTAGAAAAGGACAATGCCGAAGAGCTGAGAGAGATTTGCGAGGAGCGCAATATTGATTTTTCCTGGTATTCTTTTGGTCAGGGAAAGTAAACCCCTTTAACCCCGTTCTTCAATTCGGACCGTTGACCCCAACGGTCCTTTTTCTATAACGTAGTGGACCGGGAAGTTATGCTTAAATTCAGATAAATGTGAGACGATAATGATCTTTGAAAAATCGTTTTGAATGGCATAGAGCGCCTCCATGATGTAGGCCAGGCCATCTTCGTCCTGCGAGCCAAAGCCTTCGTCAATGATCAGCGTTTGCAGCGCTGTGCCAGCACGGCGTGCTAGGAGCTTGGAGATAGCAATGCGCAGCGCGAAGTCAACGCGAAACGCTTCGCCGCCAGAGTACATCTCGTACGGCCTAATGCCGGCCATATCGGCAATTTGAATATCCAAGGTCTCTTTGACACCACCGCTTTTGAGATCGCGCAGCGACTCGATAAAGATCTGTGCCTGATTATTGGTGAGGCGAGAAAGAATGATATTTGCTTCATGCTCAATTTCTGGAATCGCCTCTTCAATCAGCAGTGCCTGAATACCATTTTTGCTAAAGGCGGCCGAAAGCATTTGGTAATCTTCAATCTCCTGGAGCACTTTAGCAAGCGACTGTTGGCTGGCAGCCTGTTCCTCTTTGCGTTTTTGCAAACGTTTCAGTTCATATTCAAGGCTACCGATGCTATGCAAAAAGGATTCTTTGTGTGTCACCGCCTGCTGCAATTCTACCTGCAAGACAGAAATTTGGTTGCCTAATAACGTTGCCTGCTGGTCAAGGCCGCTTAATGTACTCATAGCGGTTTCAAGTTGCGCTATTTCAGCCTTTAACAATTTGAGTGATTTGCATTGGCCTTGGATAGTGTACATACGCTCCTGCTGGCGTGCCAGCTCATGTTGAAATGATTCATAACGTGTGAGCTGTGTATTCACGTTTTTTTGTTGTTCTTGGAGCTGCTGGTAGGCTGCGTGATCGTACAGAGAAGCATTCTTTTCAGCCTCCAGAACTGTAAGTTCGTTTGCCAGTTGCTTGAGGGCAGTATCGTCTGCTTGCATCTGCTGATGGCCGGCCTCGAGTTGAATAATTTCTTTGTGTGCACTTGCTACCGCCAGCGCAAAGATCTCTTCTTCTTCAGACAATACGGTGATGTCTTGTGTAATAATGGTCAGCTGCTTTTGGTGTTCTTCAATGCGCTTGTACAGCTCCTGGAGGCGTGCAGCCTGTTGTGTGTAGGTGTCCGATTCTTTGGTCAATGATTGTACATCCTGATGCTGTATAAACAGGATATCTTTAAGATTTTTCAGTAGTTGTGAGATGCGTAGCAGGCGCTTGCGCAAAAATACTTCACGGCCGGTAAAATGCTCAGCTAAAAATTTCTTACGTGTCACCGTGAGTAATTGTTCACACAGGGGGCATGATGGGTTTGCTGTGTCTTGGACAACAGCCTGCTTGTGCTCAAGCTCTTGTAATTCATTTTTGACCCAATTGCCGCGTTGTACCAGCACCTGATAAAATGCTCGACGCTTTTCAAACTGTGCCTTTGTTGCGTTAAAGCGTTCCATAAAGGCATCGCTTGTACGCATGATTGCTTCCAATTCTTGGCGCTGCTTATCCATGAGGCCGAGAGTGTCAAACAACGAGATCTTGGTACTATTTTTGTCAGCACGCACCTTTTGGTGATGTGCGAGCTGAAGTTCTTTTTGTTGCATCTGAAGGCGCAATGTATTACGCCTGGTATCATACGCACTGGTTACTACAGCAAGCTGTTTGTTGTATGCCTCCTTGGTAGCCAAGGCCCGTCCCTGCAGCGCAACATTTTTTTGCTGCACCTGAAAAAATTGCTGTTCCTGAACAAAGAGCGCGGCTTTCTGTTCGTGCAATGCCTGCATATTTGGTAATGACAATGCGTAGGCATGTGTGCGCCGCCAGGTGGTAATGAGCTCACGTAACGCTGTTATCCCCTGCAAGAGGGAATTTTTTTTAGTATCACAGGTGGCATGCAGTGACTGAAGCATTTGTTGAGAGGCCTTGCATGCACGAAGGTTGTGCTGTAGTGCTTCGTGGCTATGCTCTAACGTTTGTAGCGTAGTCACGGCTAGCGCTAGCCCCGTCGTTGCCTCATTAAGCTTGGCAGTCACCGCCTCTTGGGTAGCAAGCTCCTGCGCGCATTGCTCTATCACCATAGCCAGTGCTTTTTTATTGTCTTGGATGGCACGCACCTTTTCAAGCGCGTGCTGTTGTAATATATCGTATTTAGCCAGGCCTAGGATGGTGGCCAAAATCTGTTTGCGCTCTTTGGATGATTTTTTAGAAAATTCGTTTGATTGACCTTGGCGCAAAAAGGCTGAGTTGATAAAGGTATCAAAATCAAGGCCTAAGAGGTTATCTATTTTTAATTGTGTAGCGCGAATTGTCTTATCGGTGAGCGAGATAAAACGCTCAGTCGCCGGATCAAATAACTCAAAATCAAGGGCGGCCAGCGGCTTGCCATATGATTTGGTAAATTCTCGGCGCACGCGATACAGCCTGTCGGCAAACATAAATTCAAGGCAGACCATCATGCGTGTCTGTCCCAGGCGCAAAAGCCCCTCGTCCGGTTTTACCGAGCCGGTTATTTTGCGTGCCTGTCCCCACAGTGCCCAGGTTATGGCATCCAGAAGTGCAGATTTGCCGTTGCCATTTTTGCCCGAAAAACAGATAAGCGAGTGGTCACGAAAATCAATGCGCTGGAGCTGTTCGCCGTAGCTGAGGAAATTTTTAAGTTCAATGGTCTGTGGGATCATGGGGGTGCGCGCCTATTTTTTGCCATTCAATCGCCTTACAATCACGTGTGTAGTGTAGCGCAAGTTGACAATAAAGACCAAAAGAACTTGGCATGTTTTTTAGTGCATAGTATGCTACTACCGAATAGTATTGTTATAGGTATGGTGCACTATGGTGGCAATATGATGATGTTTGATCGGCGTTATTTTCGTTATTTCGATTGGATAGGCTTTTTCATAATGCTTGTCCTGCTCGGGCTCGGGCTGCTTTTTGTCTTTAGCGCTACCTATCGGCCCGATCAAACGCTCTCGCTGCATTTTAAAAAACAGCTCTTTGGCGCCGGCACCGGGCTTATCATTTACTTTTTCTTTTGCATTATCGATATAAAGCGATTATCTCGTTGGGGTGTTATCGGGTATTTTGCCACGCTTGCGCTCCTGATATATTCAACGGTTGGCGGCTGGATCGCCATGGGCGCAAAGCGTTGGGTGTCGCTGTATTTTTTTCGTTTTCAGCCCTCAGAATTGGCTAAATTATTCCTGCCCACCTTTATCGCATCCTATTTTGCTGAGCTTGAAACACCTAAGTACCATGTTCACCCCCCTATCCCGTTTAAAGATTTTTTATTTCCGCTCGGGATATTATTACTTAGCTTTCTGCTGATCCTCAAGCAACCGGACCTTGGCACCGCGCTCCTGGTTATGTTTTCAGGCATGGTCCTATTGTGGTTTGTTGGCATTCCACGTTCATTTTTTTTAGTGACGGGCTTGATGGGAATTATTGCTACGCCAGTCTTGTGGAAGTGCCTTAAGCCGTATCAAAAGGACCGCATTTTGGTGCTCTTTGGCTATGGTGATGCGCGTAAAGAGCGCTACCAGATTGAGCAGTCAAAGATTGCTATTGGCTCGGGAGGCCTGTGGGGCAAAGGGCTGCTGAAGGGCACGCAAAATAAGCTAGAATTCTTGCCTGAAGATCATACCGATTTTATTTTCTCAGTGGCGTGTGAGGAGCTTGGCTTTGTTGGCGCGCTGTGCATAATCTTTTTTTATGTCCTGCTCTTTGCCCGGCTTGTATTCATCATCATGCATGTACAAAACTTCTTTGAACAGATCGTTGCCATCGGTCTGATGATCCATATTTTACTATCAGTCTGTATCAACATGAGTATGGTGACCGGCATGCTGCCGATTGTGGGCATACCGCTACCGCTTTTGAGTTATGGCATCACTAATCTGTGGATTACTATGGCAAGTCTTGGCTGGCTGAATAATATCGCTATACGGCGATTTTATTATTAGCCGACAAATTCTTTGATACCAACATTTTTGCCGTATACTAACTCTTGTTCTGCTATCAAAATATCTTTAATGGCTTCGTAATTAAGATCAGGGTTTGCTTCGGCAATTTTGCCAATCTTTGCCCAATGCTCTATTTGCCCAGCTAAAGACCGATTAAGCGCCTTGGACACAATCCTTGCTTCAGCAATGATTGATTCTGAAAGATCAATGACTGACGCCATTTTTAACTCCTTGTGTTTTTTGCTTTGTACGATTCACTGCCACTATTATGGTATGAAATACAGCCAAACACAACCTTTCGGCTGAATTGATTAGTTTTATCCATTTAAGTAATCAAAGAAACCATATAAACATACGGATAATAGCTGCACCCTTGACCCTTTTACATTTTAGTAAATAATTGCAATAATTGAATGTCGTCATTTAAGAGCTAAAGATCATTTAACCTGAAAGATTAACAATGTTAAAATTATTAACGAATAGTGGGCCAGTTAAGGCCGTATGTCTTTTGGTACTGCTGATAGCAACACCACCAGCCCGAGGCATGGTCAATGAACCGGTTACGGTGGCCTCACATGGCTTTGGAGCAAACAAAGAAGCCGCATTCGGTTATCACGTCGAATCAGGCTATCAGAATGCATTTATACAGGGGCCAATGGAAGCCTTTGATTATGATGACGTGCACCAACTAAGTAGTACATGCCTTGGCCAAGAGGCCGATATTGGGCAATTGCATGCGATCGTTCAAAAACATCAAGATTGTCATGTATTTGGGTGGTCTCGAGGCGCTGTTGCCATAGCCAATTATCTGGGTACGCATGAGGTTGATAATGTGGGCGCAGTAATTTTAGAATCTCCCTTTGATGATATTCACAGCGTTGTTAAACATAAAACTGGTTTTGCAAGCTCTGCATCGGTGCTCCCATTAGTTACCAATCACAAGCCTGGCGGTATACAGCCTATAAAGGTTGCTGGTGCGGTCGATAAAAATATCCCAATACTGATCTATTGCTCTAAAGGGGATGCGCTTATTCCAGCTACAAGTAGCATCGAATATTACCGAGCACTGCGTCGATCAGGCCATAACAAAGCATATCTATTAGCGGTTGACCGTGGATCTCATGCAAATATAATCAATGGTCCTGATGGCAGAATGGTAAGAAATGTTATTCATGCCTTTTTAAAAGATCACAACAGACGGCATAATGCACAATGGGCTCAAGCGGGGCAAGAGCGTTATGAGCAATGCCAACCGCCGTTTGAAGCTGAAGAGCAACAATCATGGTTTAGTTGGTTTTTTGGCAGCCTGAGCAGCCGGTAAGCATTTACGACTTAGATGCTCTATTGCATGGACTCAGGCCTGGGAGCATCTTCTTTCAAAAGCAATTTAACAATGCCTTTGATCTCTCTATTAAAATTTGGCAGAGGTCGATGCTTTTTTTTTCGCGGTGGTAACGATGCTTCAACAAATGATTTGAGTTCATCGTTATTGTTAAAGAGACGAACATTTCGACCATATTTTTTGATAAATGTAATGTTTGGCTTTTCCCATCTCAACATTGTGTCAGTATTATCAATAAGAATTGCAAGGTTTGAGTGGATAGCCTCATTACAGGTATTAGGACTTGGTGCTGTAACCAGCGTATGAGCAATTTTCATGAGTCCGGGAATATCTGTAGTAAACCCTAAAACGCTGAATGTAACATTGGCCGTTGGCTTGAGCGCTGTTTCAAGTTGTTTTTTTAAATTTTCATTCTTTCCTGCGCAAATGACTAAGTGCATTCGGCTATCTGATGTTAATAATGTGTTAGCGTAGGTTATTAGTTTATTAGATCCAGAGCTGCCTCGCATGAGCATTACAACCTTTGTGTGTTCGGGGATCTTGTATCTATCGCGCAGGATGTTAAGATCGTTATTGGTCCACGCCTTAAAAAATGATTTCTTAAGCGGGTACCCAACCGTATGAATCTGTTCTGGCAAAAAGCCTTTAGCGGTAAGCTGGTCCTTCACCAGTTCATAGTCGGGAACTGTTATAACACAATGAGGATGTTTTTGGTTAGTGAAGCCTGCAAGCCAAAAGGTGAGCTCAGGATCAAGCGTCACCAATAAAAATGGGATCTCTAGAGCCTTGCAGACTTTGCTTGTTGTATAATTGATGCCGGGAATAACGGAGATAACAAAATCAGGGTTTTCGCGATTCACTATTTTAGTCATTCGTGCCTCTTGTATACGTGTACTCCAACCAGCCCAAGAAGAAACAGGATAGTATACTGCACAATTGAGAAGGCGTACCCAATTATTTCTAAGTAAGTAGTCATAGATACCTTCTCCGCCTGCAGGAAGCCAGGGTATGATGGCTCCTTCCTGAATAGGGTATGCAACCGCAGTTTTGTAATCCCTTCCTAAGATTTCTTGTAAAACCTGTGATGCGTTTTCATGGCCATGGCCGCCTTGACTGCTGAGAATAAGAATTTTTTTCCGGAGCGTATTATGCATGAATGCTGCGATACACTCGCTATAGGGCATCAAAATGCTGCATACGAGTGTGAATGTGCATAATGATTGTTTAACAGTGTTCATTATTTAGAACACCTTTTGTACTTGCTGTTGTAAACAACTGAGCAACAACGTTATTAATACGCTTATCAAAGCGTGGTAGCTCTTTATAGCTCTCCAATTTGACCGGCTGTGTGATGTATTTGGTTACAAGATTTTTGAGTGTCCTGTAATTTCTAAATACCTCTGCGCAGCCATTTTCTTGTACAAAGCGAACCCCTGCCTTTTCCCAAATTAATGATTCACCAGAACGATCAATAAGCATTGGCAACTTTGAGTAGAGCGCCTCGTTGCAGGTATTGGGACTTGGTGCCGTCACCAGCACCGTGGACACGGCCATTAAATCGGCGATTTTATCTGTTTTTGGGATGATGGAAAAAGTAACATGTTCTGAGGGTGGTAATGCTTTGAGTTGTGTTTCAAGAGTTTTTGCATCACCAATGCACACCAGCAGATGCGCCGGATGTTTAAGCGTCAGCAGCTGTTTAGTGTAATCAGTCAGCTTGGTAGACCCGGTGCCCCCACGCATAAGCATAACAACCGGTTTATTATCGGGGATGTTCCATGTTGTGCGAATCGCTGCTTTATCATGATGCTGCTTTAAAAAATCTTGGCGTACCGCAGGTCCTAGAATTTGTACATTGTCTGGTGCAATCTTTTTGCTGGACAAATAGCGCTTACTGACCTGATTTTCTGTCCATAATGTAACAAGAAATTTTGCATCGGTGTGACCCTTAAAATCGTGCAGCCACAAACGGATATCAAAGTCGAGCGTGATTAAGAGGAACGGGATATTGCGCTCATGAGCCGCTTGATACAGTGAATGATTAATAAAGGGCATGATAGAGATAACCATGTCCGGTTTTTTCTCGTCAAATACGGTGCCCATCCTTTTGGCGATACTGGCGCGTTGATAATGAAAAAAGATTGGCGCGATCGTACAATTCAGGACATTGATGGTGCGAATAAAATTCCAGCGTAGGAGCGTGCTATAAATCTTTTCCCCGGCCTGGGTGAGAATAATATCGCAGGTGAATGGATTGACAAATTCAAGGTCGTAATCATTGCGTAAGGTCTGCTCTAGCACCGTGGCAGCAGATTTATGGCCACTGCCGCCATCGCAGGTAAGAATAAGAATTTTTTGTCGCTCAGCACGCTGGACAGCGTCTTGGGCACATATGGTTGATACGCTTATTGCTACGACGACACACCATCTGACAGCAACCAGCGGTATAGTGTTTAAAAACATTACCACAGATCCCTTTACATCCTACTCGGCTAATGAGTTAGCGATGACTGCCTACATAGGCCTTTACATGGAGTCTAGGATCCAGCTGCTGTGCGTGTCAATAATGTAAAAAAGCCCAAGGTCTTTTCATGCCACCGGTGCTGCATGTGCATCTTGTATGGCCGCGTCATTCTGTTGCTCAAGCTGTTGTTTAAAAAGCAATGGTACAATGACATCTCTAATTTCAGTATCAAAGCGCGGCAGGTCAACGGTGTACCGTTCCACTGGCTGTTTTAAATGTTCAGCCACTAAACGTTTGAGTTCGCGATTGCTTCTAAAAATTTTCGCCTGACCATGCTTGAGAATAAAATCATTCAGGTTAGCTTTTTCCCAGATGACCGATTCGCAACTACGGTCGATTAACATGGGCAAGCCGCTATGCATAGCCTCATTACAGGTACCGGGGCTTGGTGCAGTCACCAATAGGCTTGAAACGGCCATAAGATCCGCGACTTTATCCGTGAATGGTACTGCAGTAAATGATACGTTAGTAGAGGGTTTGAGTTGAGCAATTTTTTCTTTAAGTCCCTCATTTTTGCCAGCCATGATCAGAAGATGGGCTGGCTGGTCAAGTGACATAATCTTTTTTGCATAATCAATCAGGTTATAAGAGCCTGCACCACCGCGCATCAGCATGATGATCGGCTTATTATCAGGCAGTGACCATTCATGGCGAATGCGTTCTTGTGTCTTTGCGTCACGCGTTACTCGAAATTCTTTTTTGAGAGGAAAGCCCGCTGTGTGGATCATGGTGGTTGGAATCTTCTTTTTTTTAATCTGTTTCATGAGGCCAGGACTCTGCTCTGGTACGGTGATAATACAGTTCGGGTGTGTGCTGAGTTCAAAATCCTGTAGCCACATGCGCAGGTCCATATCAAGCGTAGTAACCAGAAATGGGATCTTATATTTCTCAGCGGCCTTGCTGGCGGCATAATTAATATAATGGATTACGGAGATAAGGAGATCTGGTTTTTCTTTTTCTAAAAGCTCCTCCATATTACGTTGCATATAATGTCTGGCCAAATGCATCACTGAAGGCATAAGGTGATATGCCATTAAATTGATGGTGCGTATCCAACCATTACTTAATAATGCATTATAAAAATCTTCACCATCGCAATAACCAAAGCTTAACCATTTAACCGAATCAGTGGGCATAATGCTTACTTCATACGGATTAACCATAACGGTGTCAAAGGTATCGCTCAGCGCATCTTTAATAATGTTGGCAGTCATCATGTGGCAGTGCCCGCCCTTTGAGACCAGGATCAATGCTTTCTTTTTAGCTGGACTGTCGGAGGCTGGTTTGTTATTGAGTGGCTTTGCAATGCAGGCTGAGCCGATGAGCAATGATGCAGCTAAAAGACGAAGTGTGTTGGTGAAGTGTCGTGTGATATTCATAGTTTTATTAATTCCTAATTTAATTACACTCGATGCGTTCCTGTCTTAGACCGCGAGTTCTTTGCAGAACAGATAGCATACCAACAATTCCAATAAAGAAAAGAGCCTGGACGACCAAGCATTGCCTTAAATCAGCATTAAACCACCAGGGAGCCTCTTGTGTATAGGCAATGAGTGGTATGCGGCGTAGGATAACCTTGATGTATACAAGCCCCGCATGGGCCCCCATGCTGTAGGCGAGTGTACCTGTCGCAACAAAGAGCGTGTTGAGGAACAATCCCAGCAAGAACAGGCCTAATCCAAGGCGCCACTGACTTATTACCATGGCCAGTGGGTTGATAAGGTTGTGTGACAGTGCAAAAATACCTGATGTAATCAACATACTACTCATGACCGATAACCGTTGGCTGAGAATAAAAAAAATCGTGCCACGAAAAATGAGTTCCTCTGTCCACGCCAAAAAGAAGACGGTCACCAGGCCAAAAAATAGGCTGCCTAGTTTTGACGGAATAAGTGTTAAGGCCTGTGAGTCAATGGTGATACAATGCGGTTGACTGGCGGCCACCAGCATTGCTGCATGGAGCAATGCAAAGAGTAGAAACATGCCAGCAAATGATCGTAGCCAGGTTGTAGCGCCAAAAAATTGTACATTGATCGCGCACCACCGCCGAGCCAATGACTGACGCATGCTGGCTACCAAGAGTCCACAGTGTACCAGGACCATAAGTATCAGTGCAATCTTGCCGATACCGCGTCCCGCCAATAATGAAAAGGTTGGATCGCACGTCAGAGCCAGGGGTTGTAAGCAATGAAAACTGATACAAAGAGAAAGGGCCGATATTGCTATCGGCCCTCTATTACCAATCAATTGAGTATGCATAATGCACAGGTGCTTGGTACAATGCTCATGACGAACGTAATTGTTCTTTCAAGTGCTTACCTGGCTTAAAGCGAGGCACGCAAATTGCCGGCAATTGGATACGTTGCTTTGTTGATGGATTAATACCAACACGAGCTGGGCGCTTAGACAGCCAGTACGTACCAAAGCCGGTCAACGAGACCTTACCACCTTTTTTCAAGGTTCTTTCCACGATACGTGTAAAAGACGACAGCACTTTAGCAATATCCTTCTTGCTAAAGTTGGTCTCTTCACTAAGCGCAGCTATCAATTCACTTTTGTTCATAAAATTCTCCCACAACGGTTACACCTGTGTTACATACAGTTTCTATGTGAAATTTAATTGGAGTTTACTTGTTTGTCAAGAAAAACAACGGTGAAATCGCAAAGAAAATGCAAATTTTATATTGTTGTTTTTGGTGGATAAAAAAAAACATGATCCAATCTATGGATCCGTGAATTCTTTTCTGTGTGAAAAAATGATTGCGTAGAATATTTTTTTAGTTCTGCATCACCTTTTTTGGTGGTACACTGATTTTTTGATTATGGAGTTAGTTTGAATAGGGGAACAGGCAGATAGACTTTCTTAGTTTCCTCTGGATCCTGGATCAAGTCCAGGATGACAAATCAAGGTAAAATTTTCTTCAATTTTTGTCATCCCGATTCCGGATCACGTCCGGAATGACAAGTGAGGAAATGTTTATTTCCTATTTTGTCATCCTGAATTTATTTCAGGATCCAGGATCCAATCAATATATCTCTCAATATCTGTAACACAAGGACCAGCTATGTTTATTGATACGCATTGCCATTTAAATATCATTGAGAACAAACCGGAGGACGCCCTGCTGCAGGAGCGTGATTTCCCCCTCATTGCCCAGGTGATTGACCAGGCCAAAGCGGCCGGCGTTGAAATCATCATTAACGTTGGCACCAGCATTCCTGAGAGCATGAATAGCATGGCCATCGCCAAGCGCTTTGAGCATGTGTATGCAACGGTAGGCATTCATCCATGTGATTGTCAGCCAGAACGTGTGCGTAACGTGCATGAGGGCGTTGCTGAATTAAAGAAACTACTGGTGACTAGGCACCAACACAAGATTGTCGCCATTGGCGAAATTGGCCTTGATTTTTATCACAAGCCGTTTGATGTAGCCCGACAAAAAGATTTTTTCAAAGCACAAATCGAATTGGCATTGGAATATGCATTGCCGGTGGTAGTCCATGTGCGTGAGGCTGGTGAAGAGACGCTACGCGTACTTGAAGAGTATATTCCCAACGGCCTGCGTGGTGTCATTCACTGTTTTGCGCAAAATTTAGATTTTGCAAAAACGGTGAGCGCCTGGGGATTTTATATGGGCATTGATGCGCCGATTGGCTATCCTAAAAATCAGGCCTTGCGCAACGTGTGCACGGCGATTGCATTGGATCATTTTATCTTAGAAACTGATGCGCCATTTTTGCCGCCACAGCAGTATCGTGGCAAGCGCAACTATCCGGCCTATATTCCGCTTATCGCGCAGATGCTTGCTGAGGTGAAGAGTGTGGATGTAGCCGTCATAGAAGAAGCTACAACGGCTAATGCCAAAAAGCTTTTTGGTGTTTAGTGTAAGGCATAATCAACGTGTTGATGAGTTATTGAGCTGCTTGGGCTGTTGTTACAAGATATGCTGCGCCGCCAAAGATAGCTAGGCCTTTATACGCACCGTATATTGAACTGGCGTATGTTATAAGTCTTCTTAAGGAGGCCTTTATTTCGCCTTCTTCAACGTTTTCCCTTTTGTGACCAAGCAATACATTGCTAATTATAGAACCAGTCAATCCGTAGCATAGGGCGACTGCACATCCTACTAGTGCTCCAGTAGCAAGAGTGGGGACAGCGATGCTTGGATTCTTGGTATATGCCGCTGTATAGTTGGCAATAATTTGGTTGGCAATAATTTGCTGATCTATTATTGGATTTGCATGAGTACTTGACATTGCCATGCCTGATGCGACTACGAGACTCAAAACTATTTTCTTAGAAAAAACCATGTGGATAACCTCCATTAAAAATATTGAAAATAATAACCTCTAAACGAATATAAACCCCCAAATCCCCTCAAGTATTCATACGTGGTGTATTCATGGACATAGTCCTCCTTGTTAAGATTTCTATGATTAATGATCGGTGAGCTCCTAACCACCCTACCAAGGATGGACAGACCAGTCAACCGGGCTAAAAGTGATCGAAAATGCCTTATTTTCTGATGAAAAGTGCTCCTTTGAGCTCTAAGTCAAGGACGATGTGACTAACTAGATTTTAACTAGATTTCCAGGAGTGAGCCAAAGTCGATAATAGCTGCAAAATATCCGCTTTCTACAACACTGGGGGAAATGCCGTTAACATGGACCAGGACCGGTCGCACTGAATATGCCCGTGTCCGCGTAAGACGATCTATCTTTTGCTGGACTTCTTTTATGATAGTTTCACCAATCTGATCACGTAGAAATTTTATCTCAACGACATAGAGGGTATTAAATTTTGTTTGAATCATATAATCAATCTGGCAACCCTGTTGCGTACTCGTTGCTCGCTGAAAAAATGGATTTTCGTTAATAATATCCTCAGCGCGCAGGCGCAAGGCAGCGTGTATTTCATGACGATTATTAAGTACTAAATTTTCAAACTGAAGCCCAAGGATAGTAGAAAACTCTGGTAGGGCCGTGAGTGTTTTGACTTCAAAATTGTCGCGCTCTATTTGTGTTCGATAGGGCTCGACATATTTCACATAAAATCTAAGATAATTATCGCTTAAGCGATAGCGGCTCAACTTAGAGTCGTGACCAGTTTTAAGATGCCACGTATAATCCCGAGAAACAAACCCTGCAAGTTTGAGCTCATCAAGATAATCACTTAATCTTCCCGTTGGCTCGGTGCCCAATAACTGGGCTATTTCTTGCGTGTCCTTGGCACCAGAAGCAAGCATGCTTACAATCTGTCTATATACGGCAGAATTGTGTAAAAATAAATCAGAAAAAATATTATCAAACTCGTTAACCAAAAGGCCACCAGGCCTGAAACAAAGATCTTTGATATTATCTTCTGCGCTTACCTTAGGGTTAATTTCTTCCAGATACTTTGGGACGCCTCCGGTAATTGACAGCATTTTAAGCTTTTCATAGGCAGAAATATTTTTTGAATAACTTCCCCAAAAGGCAATACAATCCTGCAGTTTCACCTCCCTAACGGTCAAGGTATAGGACACACGCCCCAAAAAGCCGGTACTACTCAAAATATTTTTTTCGATCCACGATGACGCGGATCCGCAGATAATAAAAATTAATGCTGGATTATCGCTAAAGTACATATCCCAAGCGTTTTTTATTTTGCCCAGAAAATCTGAATCCTTTGATCCCATCCATGAAATTTCGTCAAAGAAGAGCAACGTTTTGCCCTTTTTAACCTTTTCAGCCAAGAGCCAAAATAATTTATTCCAATCATTGACCTTAAATTCTGGCATGTTGAGTTGCTTACTTAATTGTGCTGAAAATTCATCTAATTGCGACTGATGAGTAGTTTCTTTAGTTGGGGCGACACCAGAAAATGTATAAAATGTGTCGAACGATTTAGCAAACTCTTTAACTAGCCTGCTCTTGCCAATACGCCTTCTCCCTCGAATAACAATCAGCGATGATGTTGATTTTTGTGTAAACCGATCAAGATCTGCCAGTTCCTTTTTTCTGCCAATGAAGGGCTTATTTTTCAAATCTTTCATGGGTATTCCCTTAGCCTTTTTTATGAAATTTTGTACGTTAAACCATTGATTCTGTTGTTTGTAGTACAAAAAAATGACTACAGGTCGTGTACTACAAAGGCAAATATGTATTGTTTATAGTACAAAATATGATCAGGGTGTTCAAGATTTATTTTCTGATGAAAAGTGCTTTTTTAAGTCCTATATCCAGGACGACGTGACTAACTGCACCAAAGAAGAATTGTATACCACACACGGCGGCTGCAAGAGTAAGATGGGGATTTTGTTGAATCACCAGAAGACTACCAGCCACCGCGCAGGCGAACAAAAAGCCGATATGATGCGTGATGGTACGGTGCCGAATACAAACACACAGCCCGGTGACGATACCAAGGCCTATGAACGCTTTAAGGTAGCGTAGATACAACATACAAGGGAGGAGCACGAGCAATGAGCGGAAGAGCACCTGTTGCATCTTGCTGTAGACGTCAATATCGGGGAAGATTGACCCGAGTAGCGCGAAGCCAAGCCACATGACGTAGTAGCGCAGGCCGGTGGGGATTGTTGGTATGACCAGCGGAAGCAGACCGTACAAGATTGTGTAGGTGGCCACGCCGCCGACTAAATGTACCTTGTATGATGGCATGGATGCCTCTTGAGCGCTCATGTCCTTCGACAAGCTCAGGACGAGCGCTATTTTGTTGATCTACATTTTTATAGTTTATAAATTACAAGTTTATCCTAAACTCCCAAACTTTAAAATCGACTCACTCGGCGCTCGTCCTGAGCCTGTCGAAGGATACGGCGCCGTACCAGCGCTCGGGTTTGTCACAACATTTTGCGCAGCGTCGTCCCTGGGTAATAGAACCCTAATATCTTTCGTATACTCCAACCGTTATGCACCAACGTCTTGCAGCCCCACTGGCAGACCCCGCGCTGGTGACCAAACCCCTTGCCGCTGATAACAACGCGGTCGCGTGTCTTTTGCAGCGTGAAGGTGTGGCTCTTAATGCGATTGGTATACACCCGGTACAGATCTTTGCCGCTGATGATCGCTGATGTACCCTTTGATCCAACAAGCTTTACCTTGTGTACAATGCCGGCCTTGTCGCGGTCAATAATTTGTATATCAATCAATGGTGATTTGAGATGCTTAATCTTCTTATGTATGTTCTCATTGCGGCTTAACGTGGCAAGCAATGACGATGCAGAAACGTCTTCTTTCCAGCGATATGATGGGCATGACTGGCAGTAGATGCATGGCTGTGTGCGGCCTAAATATGGCTTGCTCTTATCTTTAGTGCGCATGTTACCTGGAATAACGCCGCCGCAACAAATATCAAACTCTGTTAAAGCAACCTTGTCTTTGTAGGTAACGATAAGGTCGTGCGTATCCTCAATCGCCTGACGCAGGCGCTTACAGGTGTGCGTGCCGTTGTAGACCTGGTTAAAATTGGTATTTTTAATATCGTAGTACTCGTAACGTGAGCTATAACCTTGGGCATGCTTGATGTGAAATACGGCGTAGGTACGTGAAATGATTGCCTGAATTTTTTGCATCTCGAGTGGCCAGCTTGGGAGGCCTTCGCAGCGGACAACGGCATAGACGTAATCTTCAAGCGGCAGTGTGTTGGTGACAAGGAGAGCATTGGTTTTGGGATCAATGTGGATGGTGATTGTGCCCTGATAGGTAGCGCTGCCAAGCGTCAGTTTTTGGTGAGGGTCACGAATCTCAAGGTTGGTGCCCTTAATCGGATGATATTGTCCATCACGGCATTTTAAATATAATTTTTTGTTTTTACACAAAAGTTTGAGTTCTCCTTCCTGATAGACTGCAGTGACGTTTGAGCCTACCGGACTTTCCAGTACAAAGCCATGCCGTGATTTAATGATAAGCTTTGTCTCTTTGCTGGCGTCATGTTCCTCGAGTAATACACGAATTTTTTTGGGAGGCGGAATTGTAGGGGTTGATGCTTGCCCAACAACGTCTTGTGCTGGCTGTTTTGCTGCGTGGAAGTTAATGCCGGCATCAAAGGTGTGAAAGAAATGGTCCGCTGGATTTTGCTTAGTTGGTGAATGGGGCAAGGCTATGTTTTTTTTATTCTTCTTGGGAGAAGTAGCTTTTACTGAAGACTTAGCCTGTTCTTGTGGTCTGTGGCGTTTCTTTTTTGCTACCAAGAAGTTTGGCACTATAAGTGTTATGAGTAATGAGTACAGCATTAATTTTTTGATTGTCGTGGTGCTCATCATTAATGTTGCTCTCCTGAGTTTTGTTAATCACCAATCATTTTTTTGTCATCCTGAACTTGTTTCAGGATCCATTTCTGTATCCTATACCAATCCTCATGGTACTGCTTTTTTGCTATAGCCCGTAGTGTGACAAAATTTTTGCAAAAGTGGTAGGTATTTTCTGCTTCTTATCAATGCCGTCATTAGCAAGTTGGTCTGCATGTACGTTTTTATGCCGCAGTACATGGGTGAATGAACAAGTAATGCCTTGCAAATGCTGGATAATAAAAGCTTGTAAGAGAGCAAGGACTTCATTCTTGACGCGATAGATGCCCTTCATCTGTTTGATTAATAATTCTGAATCAGAAATAAAAGCGATTGACGAGTAGGCTACGCCGTCCTTTTCAGTGGCCTGCTTGACCAATAGTACAGCCAAGACAAGCGCCATATACTCTGCCTGATTATTAGTTTTTTTGCCTAAATAAAAACCATGCTGAGCAAATGGTTTGCCATTAAAAAGCATATAAATGCCGGCGCCGGCAGGACCAGGGTTGCCGCGTGATGCGCCATCAAGATAAATGGTGAAAGAGTGCTTTGCTGCAAGAGCTGGTTTTTTTTCGTTACCAGCGGTCTTGCTTTTAGGTGACTTAGTTTCACTATGATCAGCGGCTATAGCAAAAAGGTTTTGTTGCTTTTCCATGATACAATACTCTTAAACTACGCTGCGGTGCTGGCGTTTTGTCCTGCCTGATCATCATAATATAAAAACCGATAACAATTACGGCAGATGGTGAGTTCGCCTTGCTTAAGCTTAGACAGATCCTGAAAAGGGACTGCATAATAACAGGCACTACAACTACCATGAACAGTGCTAACAATTGGGTCATTGACACTGTGACGCATGCGTTCGTATCGTGTTAACCATTCAGCAGGCACATCCTTTATGACGTTGATTCTGGTGGCAACGCTCTCTTGCAGAGCTGCCTCACATGAAGCAAGGGTTGTTTTTTTATGAGTGATATCGTTTTCAAGGCGCTGTGTTTGGTCCTCATGCGTTTGCTTGGCAGTTTCGGTAGCACTTTTTAAAATTTCGATGTCATGCCACCATTGCATTAGGCGCTCTTCAAGCTCGTTGCGTTCGGTGTTGCAGCTATGAATCTCTTTTTCCAGGCCTTTGTAGATTTTTTGATCTTTTGCCGTTTCCAGCTGCTTGCGCTTGTGCTGCTCTTTATCTTTAAGCGTGTTGACCTGTAGTTCAGCAGCGTGAATTGCCTTTTGCTTATCAAGCAAGAGTGTCTTTTGTGCTGCGTAGGTCTTTGCCTGCTGTTCAAGGGCTTGAAGATCTTGCTGGATAAGCTTACCAAGATCTTTGATCTCCTCGGCAAGCATAGTCGTTTTTTTGTCACAATCAACAAGATTTTTGAGTTGCTTCCAGAGTGATGTAGCAATCATAAGAATACCTCTTGGTTAATGGAAGCTAGTGGGATAAGTCTGTCAATTTGCCCGGCTTCGTTTTTAACTACACCGAGGCAGTCTTCGCTAACTATCTTCATCTACGGGTTGTGCCAAACAAGGCAAAGCCTGCAATGTGAAGACTGGCCGTGCCCTACTACGCTCTACGAGCTTCGAAGGGCATACTTCGCTTTGTTCTAACAATAGCCGTATTTTTATAAGGTTATATTCCTCAAAAGGTATGGCTTGCCATACGAAGCTTTAGCGAAGTATGGTGGGCCCACCTGGACTTGAACCAGGGACCTTTCGGTTATGAGCCGATTGCTCTAACCAACTGAGCTATGGGCCCGCCCTCATAATCACATGATTAATACATGCGATTATGTTGTTAGTAGTTTAGAACATCTTTTAACGGTTGTGAAGCAAAAAATCCCGCAATCGACAAGAATAGCCAAACTCATTATCATACCAGGCAAAAACCTTGCCCATTGTTGGTGTAGATTGTGTTAGAAGACTGTCGACAACGCACGAGGCCGGATTGCCGGTAAAATCTGACGATACCAGCGGTAGATCGGTATATGTCATGATACCGGCCAGGGGTCCATGTGCTGCCTGTTGTAGAACATTGTTGATTGCCGCAACGCTTAATGGCTTTTGTGTTGTGAACGAAAAGTCGACCAACGAGACGCACGGCGTTGGGACGCGAATTGACACGGCATGCATACACGATGCAAGTTCTGGAAATAGCAAGCCAATAACCTTGCTGGCCCCTGTTTTGGTTGGAATCATGTTGAGTGCTGCGGCGCGTGCACGGCGCGGATCTTTGTGTTCAACATCAAGCAGTACTTGGTCGTTGGTATATGAGTGCATCGTAGTCATCAGGCCGTTAGTGATGATAAAATTTTCATGAAGCACTTTCACTAAGGGGGCAAAGCAGTTGGTGGTGCAGCTGCCTAGCGAGATGATATGGTCCTTATCGGCGTTGTACGTTGCATCGTTAACGCCTGGAATGATGGTAACACAGTCACCATCGGCTGGCGCAGTGATGAGCACCCGTTTGGCGCCAGCGGCCAGGTGCTGCTGAGCTTTAGCAGGATCGGTAAATGTACCGGATGCTTCCACAACCCAATCAATGTTGAATTGTTGCCAGTTGCAGGCCGATGGATCAGCTTCATGCAGCAGTGCTATTGTATGGTCACCTACGGTAAGCGTGGTATCAGTGGCTTTAACCGGCAGCGGGAAGGCGCCCATGATTGAATCGTAGGCAAACAAAAGATCAAGATTGCACACCGGCTTGGGGCCCACGTTGATGGCGACAACGTTCAGCTGTTTGCGCGCCTCTGAGTCTAAAAGAACAGTGCGTAAAAAGGTTCGGCCAATGCGGCCAAAGCCGTTGATGGCGATTGTTAAAGACATGGCGTTTTCTCCTTTATTCTAATTTTTCACCCCATAATGTCCAAATCATAGGCAACCCTTTAGCATAATCATATGCGGTCTTATCGATATCATCTTTAATGGCATCGTCGGCTCCAATGCTAACCAATAGCTTAATCATTTCAAGGTGTATTGGACCTTGGGAAAAATCACGAGTTTTTTGTAAATTATGCACTGCACATTGAACAGCGAGGTGTAACGCCGTATGACCAGGGGCCAGATGGAAGCTTCCATTATTATTTACTCTAAAAAGACCATCCGACGATCGCTCATTCAGCGCTATATCGTACCCTTTGCGTGCCGCCTTAATAAATGGCGCCAGGCCCTTTGATTGTCCACCATGCGCCTTTATTATCGCATGATGCAATGGTGTGTGCCCATTAGTATTTTTTGTATAAAATAGTGGTGATTGTGGCCCGGCCACTTCAATCATGCGTTCGATGAGTACTGCCCAAGCTGACGCACAATCTTCATTTTCTGGATGCCAATCAACTGCGTTATGAAGGGGCGTATTGCCATGGCCATCTGGGATAGTAAGATCAATTGCGGCGCCATCTTGTATGGCATTAAGGAGGAGGTTAAGAACATCAAACATCTTTTGTTGATCTTCACGATCATGCCCAAAACCCATTTGGTTGATCAGCATACTGAGTACGGTACGGTTGCTGAGATCTTGGGCATTGAGATTAATCTCAGGCCGATCTTTGGCAACCTCAATAAACACTTTGATTTTCTCAAGATCGCCCTTAAGACATGCTGCTAAAAATGGTGATAGTCCACCAGGGACCTGCCCCTTATCATTTGCATAGCCATTGGGCCACTCAGCCTCTTCGAGGTGCTTGCGTAGTTTTTGGGGTGAAATATACTCGGACTCAATATCCTTGTAGAGCTGTGGGGCAAACTCTTGGGCGCCGGTTATTGTGGTGTCCTGCAATCTAAGGGCACCTACGATACTTTCAATCTCGCTGATCACATTGGACAACCGACGACTACCAAAGGGAGCACACGCTGTATGCAATACCGTATTGCCTTGCTGATCGCGCCTATTGAGAAGTTGTTTTTGAGCACTGGCACGATCAAGGCTATCGCCAGTTTTTTTGAGGAATTTCTTTGTTGCAGCATCAAGTGCCATGATAAAAAACTCTTCCCCACCCGCATCAAGTTCGCTTATAAAAAGTATCGCCATGTGCAAGGGGGTTGTTGTACCTTTTGGCACCAGATGATGGTTATCTGCGATGGTTATGAAATTCAGCAGCGAGAGTTGTTTTTGTAGGCGTTTAATTTCACGCGACCATGAATCCGGCTGATATCTTTCACGTGTGCAACAACTCCAATTAGAGATACGACATTCACGCACTTGATGCGCGATCTTTTTGCTCCAGTATTCCCATCGTGAGAGTGTTAACGGCTTATAATCCAAAAAGATCATAGCGCGCATTTTTTTTGAGACTAACAATAGGGGCAGATAGTTTTGATATGCTGTTTTTAGGTTACTATGCGTCACGGAGATATCATCAAGATCCCAGTCAAAGCCAACCAGATACTGCAAGATTAAATAGGTAACATCTTTGTTGGCGTCCAAGTCAAAAAGCTTAACTGTTCTGCTTTCTGGCATACATTCGTCATTTGGAACAAAATCATACATGGCGCCATGCAAAGTCGGGACGCAGATGAGTGCGATGATCGCAAGACACCTTGTTAAAAATTTAAAGCTATGCACAGTGTTCCTTTCTATTCGACTACTGCAAAGTTTACTCAAAAAATTTTACACAAAGATAGTAAAAGATAGCAAAGATGGATAGAAACGCATATTAAAATACATTGAGCAAAGCCAAGCTCTTCTGCTAAACTAACTGTACATGGTTATACGTTAGTATTAAAAAAGGGATCTCTGGCTATGAATAATCAACCAAAGCAATTGGGACTTAACGTCAGTATTTTCGAAAATTTTATTGAAAACAATCGTGTTTATATTGATAAGACTAAAATTATATATGATCTCATAACGGCGCGAAATAGCGCACACTTTTATTTCGTGTCCCGCCCACGTCGCTTTGGCAAATCACTTTTTATTTCAACACTCAAAGAGCTTTTTGCTGGTAAAAAAGAGCTATTCAATGAGTACTGGATTGGCACACATAGTAATTATACGTGGCCCGAGCATCCTGTGATTCACCTAGACTTTGGGGGCATTGCACATGCAAATGCAGAAGAATTTAAAAAAGATCTCGGAAGTGAACTAGATAGAATTGCGCGAATTTACGGAATATCCATCACACAAGAAGAGACTCCAGAAAGAAAATTAACTATCTTGGTAGAACAACTACGTCAGCAAAATACCGTTGTCCTGCTTATCGATGAATACGACAAACCATTAGTTGACCATATTGCAAATCTCCCAATCGCAGAGGCAAATAGAAAGGTACTCAGTAGTTTTTATACAACGGTCAAAAAGTTAGAAGCTAATTGGCGCGCTATTTTTATCACGGGCGTAAGCAAGTTTACAAAAACATCGTTGTTTTCTGGGCTCAATAATCTTGATGAACTTTCTTTAAGTCCCATTGCCGCAGAATTGTTTGGCTACACACACGAGGAACTTGTCACGTATCTTAGCCCTCAGATACAGGAAGCTGCTGACCATTTGAATAAAACAAAGCAAGAGATGCTTGATGATATGAAAACATGGTACGATGGTTATCGATTTTGTGAGGACATGCAGAAAGCACAAATGTATAACCCTCTTTCGGTTACCAAATGCTTAGAAAGCAAAAAATTCTCTAATGTATGGTTCAATACGGGCTCTCCAAGTTTTTTGATTCCTCTTTTACAACTAAATGGTACAAGTCTTGCAATGCCTGATGTTATCCAAGCGACAATAAATAGTTTTGATGCCTTTGATATCAATAACATCCCACTCATAACGATCTTACTGCAAACCGGCTATCTTACTATTGTTGATTATGACCCTTCAACTGAGCTGTTTACGTTGGATTATCCAAACCGAGAAGTGCGCGAGTCCTTTAAAAAATACCTCATGCTTGCCTTTTCTTATGCCTCAGCTGAAACGCTTGAAATGTCACTGGTGCGTATGAGAAGTGCGCTCATATTCAAAGATTTTGAAGAGTTTGTACTTGCCGTAAAAAGCCTCTTCGCAAGCATCCCCTACAACCTACACATTCCCCATGAGAGCTATTATCACTCTCTCTTTCACCTCATGTTTGACATGTTGGGCATGAGGCCTCAATCAGAGGTTGCATCAAGCCGTGGTCGTAGTGATCTTGTCCTTGAAACCGCAAAGAATATACTAGTTTTTGAATTGAAATTTAATAAAACCGCTCAAGAAGCTTTAGACCAGATTATTGCAAAACGTTATCATGAGAAGTATATGCATAAGGGCAAAGAGATCGTGTTGATTGGCCTTAACTTTGCTTTTAGTGATAAGGCGTTAGCGCTTGAATGGCTGCAACGTTCCTGAATACGTGCTACTCTCCTTATGCGGGCTCCTTGCTTTCTTCCTGATGCAAGCATGGCAATAATGCATAAATCTCTGGGCAACCCTTAGCATAATCATATACAGTCTTACCAGCGCTATCTTTAATGCTTACGTCAGCCCCTGCATCAATGAGGAGCCTGATTGCCTGAGTTCCTACATCAATGACCTTTACCTGTCTGGCTATCGCAGGATCTTGGTCTGGATAAAGGGAGTGCTTTTTCATAGTTTGCGCGGTAAAGAGTACGGCGAGATGTACCGCTGTAATACCAGGCTTATTGCTTGATCGCTCGTTGAGAGCAATATCATACCCTTTTTGTAGTGCTTTAAGGAATGGAACCAGTCCGCTTGGTTTTTGGACTGATAGCCTCAATACTGCACATTGTAATGGCGTAAGCCCTTCGCGATTTTTTGCATAAAATACTGATGATTGTGGCCCAACCACTTCAATCATACGCCCAACGAGCGAGAATAAATCTGGGGCAACCTGGTCTGGCCACAGGCTAGCTGCGTTATGAAGAGGTGTATCGCCGTCATTATTCTGGATGGGAAGATCAATGGCTGCGCCATCGCGGAGTGCATCAAGAAGGAAGTTAATGACAGCAAACGCGTTGTGCTGAATAGTGCTATCAGAATCTTTCATTCTATTAATGAGCATGTTGATGGCAGTGTTACCCTCATCATCTTGGGCGTTAAGATTTATCTCAGGCCGGTCTTTTGCAACCTCAATAAACACATTAATTTTATCAAGATTTCCCTTAAAGCACGCGGATAAAAATGGTGATAGCCCACCTGGCACCTGCCCCTTGTTATTCGCATAACCATTAGGCCACTCGGCCTCTTCTAGGTGCTTGCGGAGTGTTTGGGGTGAAATATACTCGGATTCAATATCCTTGTAGAGCTGTGGAGCAAATTCTTTGCTGGCCATCATCTCCTGGTATGGTAAGGGAGGTATTATATGGCTCTGCATGGTATCATGCCACCCATTCAACCACTCAAATGGATATGCTCCCACGATATATCCCAATATTGAAGTAATCTCGCTATGCAGACTGGGGCGATAAACTGTGTGGTATACCGTATTTCCGCCGTTATCACGCCTATTAAGAAGTTGTTTTCTGGCGCCAATGTAATCAAGAATGTTATCAGGCTTTTTGAGCAATTTTTTTGTTTCGGCATCAAGCACCTTTGTGAAGAATTCGTTTGACCCTACCCAACCAAATTCATGTGCAAAAAAGATTGCCATGTGCAAAGGAGTTGTTGTCCCTTTTTGTACGAGCCGACGATTATCTGCGATGGCTGTGAAATTAAGCAGCGAGAGTTGTTTTTGTAGGCGCCTGATCTTATGATTTGGCCAACGCACAGTAACGCCATCATATGTGCAACCACAATAAAGGGTCTCGTGTACTAGGCCTGCTATTTTGGTGCTCCAGTACTGCCATCGTGAAAGTGTTAATGGTTTATAATCCACAAAGATCATGGCGCGCATTTTTTTGGAGACTAACAAAAGGGGCAGATAGTTTTGATATGCTCTCTTTAGGTTGCTGCGCGTCATGGGGATATCATCAAGGTCCCACTCAAAGCCAACCAGATGCTGCAAGATTAAATAGGTAACATCTTTGTTGGCGTCCAAGTCAAAAAGCTTAACTGTTCTGCTTTCTGGCATACATTCGTCATCCCTACTTCGCTCGTCCAGCTTCGTAGGGCAGGTTGGAACAAAATCATACATGGCGCCATGCAACGTTGGAGCACAGATGAGTGCAATGATCGCAAGGCATCTTGTTAACAATTTAACGTAACTCATCAGGCTCCTTGATTCAATTATTTATTGCACCGGCGTTAACCTGTACGATCGTAGCACATCAATCAACGGCTTAATACCATCCTTAGAAAGTGTTGAGATAAAAACGTACGGATGATACGTAGCAACATCTACAGCAAGCTGCTCGCGTTGCTCTGGCGTTAATTTATCTATTTTATTAAACACATAAATCATCGGATGGGTGACATCCAGCTCTTTGAGCGTTTCGTGCACCACATTAACCTGACTCTTCCAGGCATTATTGCTGACATCAACGACATGGAGCAACAAGTTAGCATAATGGAGTTCTGCTAAGGTAGATTTGAAGGCAGCGATCAAATTATGCGGCAGCTGGCTGATAAAGCCGACTGTATCAGAGATGAGTGCCTTCTTTTGGTTATCAATGTAGAGTTCGCGTGTTGTTGTATCCAACGTTGCAAAAAGCTTGTCTTCAGCAAGTACGGCGCCCTTAGCAATTCTATTGAGCAGGCTAGATTTGCCGGCGTTGGTATAGCCAATAATACAGATCAATGGAATTTTGCTATTCATCCGTTGCTTGCGTTGTACATCGCGCGCACGTTCCAGTGTCTCAAGGCGTTTCTTTGCCTGGTGTAACTTTTCAGCAAAATAACGCTTAAGCTCTTCCTTAGCCGTTTCACCAGGACCCTTGGTGCCGATAATACCTGCCTGTTGGGCAAGCTCGGTACCGCGGCCGATGATACGTGTTTTATAATAATCGACTTCAGCCATCTCTATTTGGATTTTACCTTCAGAGGTGTGAGCCGATTTTTTAAAGATTTCTAAAATAAGGCGTTGGCGATCTATAACGTTGCAGCCAATCGCATTTTCTATATTACGCTCCTGCAGTGGGCTGAGGATTACTGAGAACACCGCCTTTTCAATCCCCTGGTCTGCGACCACCTTGGTAACTTCTTCAAGCTTACCTTTGGTCAAAAACATGTTGTTATCGGGCGCCCGTAGCTTCATAAAATGCGTACTATCGTACGGTAGCCCGAGGGTGTTGACCAGGCTTAAAAATTCTTCGTAATAATATTCTGGATTGCCAATCTGGTTATTTGGAGCATAGACGCCTACCAGTAACGTTTTAGGGTGTATTGGATCAGAAGAAGTTGCTTTTTTTGTTGCCATGAAGTTCCTTAGAAATAGTGTGTTAGGTGCGGCTGTATGACCTGCCTTCAGGGGCTGGCAGTTTTAAGATATATCAGTTTAAGCGTAGCTATGGTAAAAAGCAACGAGCTCTTTATCGAAAAATCGCTATGATCTTCCAATAAAGAGCTCTCGTTGTAATGTTTACATACCTATGCTTTTTTAGCGCGATTCATCTCCGCTATCATCACTACTATCAAAGTGCCGACGGCTTGGTGATCTTGAGTGATTGCTGGTATAATCATTCCCATAGTAACTGTCATCATCACTATCACTAAAATAGTTACGCAGATTAGGACTTCCTGTCTGTGGCGAAGTAGTAATAGGCTGCAATGATCGAAGGGTTATGAGCCCATGGTGCTGAATGAGTGGGCGCGGAAAGTTATTGCTATTGCTGGGTGTAACCGCTTGTACTCGTGCTGGACGTATTCTATCGTTGGCTACATCGTGCTCAGGTGCAGCTTGCGTGGCACCGGTTTGCATAACATGGTTATGGCCAGTATTATGCCCATCTGTGCGAAGCGATGGAAATGACCAGTCAGTATGCTGGTTTGCGCTCAGTAGTGATCGAGATGCAACGATTGGTGACACACCTTGTGAAGGCATACCTTGTAAAGATGCATTTGGTGGAGATGTGGTCTGTATCGGCGTGGTATTAGGGTTGATTGCCGATGGATCAAGATGCATCTGGGCAAGCCCTCTTTCAAGGATGGATAGATTATGAGCTATTCTCTCATTTAATAATGAGCCCTGGCCAGCCAGATTGTTTGATTGCTGTGGCATTGCTGCGGCTTGGCGCATTGTTGTTTGGTGTACCTGGAGCCGGCGGCCGGTTAATAACGGACTGCCAGTAAGAGCCCCTCTTCTGTTTGTACGAGGCTGTGACGCAGTGTTGATACCTCGAATAGGCATGATTGGGGAGATATCTGATGCAGGTACTCTTTGCGCAGCACGACGTAAAGGACTCTTTCTTTCGGGATAGTCTGCATGGCACAGTGGCGTAGCACAGGTTAATGCTGTAACGATGGTTAAACATGTTTTTATAGATAACTTCATAGGAACCTCCAATTGGTTTTTATAGATTTTAAGCATTATGATTTTAGTCATGGCTCAGCATAGCACGCCTGCCATTATTGTCAAATTGAATAAAAATATATAAAATGGCCAAATTACAACATGACGTTGTTGTTTTTTGATGATTTAAGGGGATATTTAAGGTTTGGTGTACTCAAGAATGTGCCGGGCCGGCTTGCCATTTTGATAATAGTAACCAATATCTTTGAGCCCAAATTTGATAAGCGCCTTATAGCTGGCCTTATTCCAGGGACGGACATGGGCAATGTAGTGGTGCGCCTCGGGGTGCAGTCTAAAATAGGTCTCGGTGATGAGGCGTAGCGCCTCCTGAATCCGCCCGCCGCCTCGATAGGCTTCGTTCAGCCAGCAGCCCAATTGGCCGGGGTCAACGTCATTTTTTTCTCGAATTTCAATCGAGCCAATAAAATTATTATCTTTATTATCAAAAATGCAGTAGAGCAGCATTTTGCCATCCTTGGCCTTTTGCATCTCCTCTTGCAGGTAACGAATGGTATAGCCAAGCGTTATGACCTCAGGGAACTCAAGGTTCTTGCGGACATTAGCCGAGAAGCTATTGTGATGGTCAATAAAAAGATTTTCGGTCAGCGGCCTGAGCGTTATAACCTTGCCTTTAAGCTCTGCTGGCGGAGCAAGAAGGACGCTGCTATCAGAAGGCTGTCCTACATGGCGATAACTGCTGTAACCAATAGCTATTGCTGCTATAACAGCACTAATAACCAATAGTTTTTTATAATTATTTTTTAACAATGATTGCTTATTCATATCCAGTGCTCCTAATTTTATACCAAAATCCGTGGGTAGCTTACCACAGTTGTCTATAGGTGGCAAAATAATCTTGTATCTCTGTACACCAATTATGACAATTAGTTTGCATATCTGTCAATATTATTGTTGGTGATCCCTACAACGGCATGTTGCCGTGCTTGCGCGTGGGGTGCCGCTCAACCTTATCGCGCATCACGGATAAGGCCTGAATGAGGTATTGGCGTGTTTCAGCCGGCTGGATGATGGCATCAATATAGCCGTATTCTGCCGCAATAAAGGGGTTGAGGAACTGTTCAGCATATTCCTGCTCAAGGTCTTGCTGTACTGCATGCCGCTCGTCGTCCGGCATGCGGGCCAGGTGCTTGCCATGCATAATCGTGACGGCAGCCTTTGCACCAAGGACGGCAATATGGGTGTCTGGCCACGCATAATTGATATCAGCCCCCATCTCTTTGCTGCCCATGACAATGTAGGCCCCGCCAAACGCCTTGCGTAGAATAAGCGTTATCTTCGGCACGCTGGCGGTGGCATAGGCGTACAGTAACTTGGCGCCATGGCGAATAATGCCGTTATGTTCCTGCTCAATGCCTGGCAAAAAGCCGGGCGTATCGACCAAGGTGATAATAGGGACGCCAAAACTGTCGCAGCATTGCACAAAGCGCGCTGCTTTGCATGACGCATCAATATCGATGGTTCCGGCTTTGTGCAGTGGCTGATTAGCAACAATACCGACGGTGTTACCGGCCATACGTGCAAAACCGATGACAATATTAGGTGCAAAATGCTCTTGCAGTTGAAAAAAGCTTGCGTCATCAACGATAGCACCAATGACGGTGATAACATTATAGGCCTGCTGCTTGTTGCTAGGCACAAGTGATGCCAGGTTGCTGCTTGCCTGCTCTGCTGTGCTGAGTATAGCAACTGGTAGCTCATCACAGTACGAACTTGGCAAGAAGGCAAGAAGCTGTTTGACGGTGGTAAAGCATGCATCCTCCGTTGGGCTTATTAAATGGGCAACGCCTGACGCTGCTGCATGGACCTGTGCGCCACCAAGCGCCTCTTTGGTAATCGTCTGATGCATAACCTCCTGAATCACCTGTGGGCCGGTAATGAACATTTGGCTAATCTGTTCAACCATGATGACAAAATCTGTTAGAGCAGGTGAATAGACGGCGCCACCGGCGCATGGTCCAAGGATTAGAGAAATTTGTGGTATGACGCCAGAGTACTGGGCATTGCGTTTAAAAATGCTCCCATAGCCGGCAAGTGCGTGAATACCCTGGTCAATGCGGGCGCCGCCAGAATCGATCATGCCGATGATGGGGCAACCAACGGCAGCCGCCTTATCCATTATTTTACAAATTTTTTCTGCATGTCGTTTATCAAGGGAGCCACCTTTGATGGTAAAATCCTGTGCATATATAGCGACCTGACGACCATCGATGGTACCAAAACCGGTAATGACGGCAGAGGTTGCTTGACGGTCAAATTCGATAAAACTTTCAGGATCCAGCAGCAGATTAAGGCGCTCCAGCGCAGTATATTTGCCGCTAGCATGTTGACGTGCTACCTTGTCCTGGGTACCTTCACCAAGACCATGATCATTGCGAATAAGCCATGCATCATACAATTGAAGATTCATCGTTTCAAACCCTAGGATAGTGGCTTGTCGAAAATTTTTTATTATTCATATGTGCTTGCGTCTTTACAAGCAGGCCGCGCGTAGTATAACATAGGGAGGAATCATTTCAAGAATAAAGAGAACATGTTTTGAAGAAGTAGTAATAGGTGCTTTTAGACGATTGATTGCTAAAAAGGGGAAGAGATGGAACGACAGCAGGGCCAAAAAGAAAAAAGTATTGCGTGGTTTAAGCTTGCTGATCTTATTGCACGAGGAGAGCGTGAAAAAGCGCTGAGTGTGTTTAGGCTTTTATCGCATTCTCTAACTGACCGAGCGTATGCACTGCAGGTAGAAGGTGACATTTTGTGGCACATGAATGATCAATCTTTTCAAGAAAAATATAAACAGGCGGCTTTTTTGTATCAAAAAGAGTTACGCTGGGTTAATGCAATTGCTCTGTATGAGCATCTTTTAACCGAGCATCCTGATGCACCCGATGTTTTGATGGGACTGATATTTTTTTATGCAATGATTGATTGGCGAGAGAAGTGCCAGCAGTCATTTGATCGTGCGTATGATCTTTTTCAAAAAAAAATAATTGATGAAGCTGCTATAGAAAAAACGGTCAAAGAGCTGGTGAACCATGCACTGACTACACAGCACGATGAGAAAAAGGCGTGGTTGCGCCAATGGCTTAGCCAGCTGCCAGCAGCACTACCACTGCCTGCTCATTTTATAGATGCGGTGCGTGTTCTCTAAATGTTATCTTATCGTTAAAAACCAAAGGTCCGAAAAGTTAGTGCAGTAACAGCCATGATCGCACCTGCTGTTAATCCCATTTCGATAGCCCATGCTATTGGCTCACTGTGTACAATTGTGTAAGCAATATTGCCCACTTGTGCACGTATCGATTGATCATCCTCTTCATCATTAGCAATAATGATTTGTTGCAATCCTAAGCCCCTTTGTAGCTTTATTGGGCCATAACGCCTTGTCTCTTCAATTTTAAAAAGACCATATTTTGCCCTTGGCGCTTGATGCTTTGCTTGTGGTGATTGTTCTTGCATGGCATATGATGACTGAGCCGTTAGGCCTATAATCATACAGGCGGTGATTATTAAACGTGTAATCATAGTATTTCCTCCATTTTATTTTTAATACATAAACACTTATTGTCTTCAGTATGACCAGGCTTATTTAAAATTCAAATTGGAGTTAAAAAGTTGCAAAAAATGCGTTTTATGTTGAATATACCAATTAAAAAACCTTGTTTTAAGCCTTAGACTAAACATAATTCCCCTCTAGGATAAAAACAGAACACAAAATTATGAGATGTATTATTGACCTTGTCCTTCTACACCGTCATCCTCACGAAAGCCCAGGTAATAAACAATAAAAACCGCCTTACACACCATGAATGGTGTGTAAGGCGGTTTTTAACTAAATAAGCAATCAGCCTATTTTGCTTTCTTATTTTTTGCAGCAGCCTTCTTTTTTTTTGCTGCAGCCGCCTTCTTCTTGGCAGCGGCCTCAGTGCTCTTTGTATGCGGTACTATGTAATCTTTAGTCAGCGCTTCCTTGAGCACTTCGTCCATATGCTCAACATAGACAATCTTAAGGTCTTTATCTAGTTCTTTTTCAAACTCTTTAACATCCTTTGCATTGCTCTTAGGAACAATGACATTAGTAATGCCAAAGCGCGTCGCAGCTAGCAGCTTCTCTTTAAGACCACCAATCTGCAGTACACGCCCCTGCAACGTAACTTCACCGGTCATGGCAAGATTACGACGGATAGGAATCTGTGTTAAGGCTGAAGTAATAGCAACTGCCATGGTAATACCGGCCGATGGACCGTCCTTTGGGATAGCACCCTCAGGAATGTGAACGTGAATATCCATATCGGAATAAAAGCCTTCTTTAAGCCCAAAGTCCTTTGCTCGTGAGCGAATGTAACTCATCGCAGCCTGGGCCGATTCTTGCATCACCTCACCAAGTTGCCCGGTAAGCGTCAAGCCGCCCTTACCCTTCATAATGGTCACTTCAATATCAAGCAAGTCGCCACCAACTTCTGTCCAGGCAAGTCCGGTAGCAAGGCCAACGGAATCGTTATTTTTGCGATCATCTCTACGAAAAATCGGTGCACCAAGCCACTCTTCAACAAGTGCATCGGTAACAGTAACCTGCTTTACCACCTTGCTCTGAAGAATCTCTAAAATGCTTTTACGCAATAATTTTGCAAGTACACGTTCCAACTGACGTACGCCAGCCTCCTTCGTGTACTCCTCAATAACATGCTCAAGCACTGGTTTTGACAGCACCACTTTATTGTCTTGTAATGCATATTCTATGAACAGCTTTGGCAATAAGAACTGCTGGGCAATTTCAAGCTTTTCTGGCTCGGTATAACCGGATAGTTGGATAATCTCCATACGATCCAGCAGCGGATATGGAATATTATCCACCACGTTGGCCGTCGTGATAAACATCACACGAGAAAGGTCATACTCTACTTCAAAGAAGTGATCGGTAAATCCTTTGTTTTGTTCTGGATCAAGCACTTCAAGCAGTGCTGATGCCGGGTCGCCCCTAAAGTCCATGGACATTTTATCAATTTCATCAAGCAGCATGACCGGATTAACTACCTTGGCCCTTTTCATGGCCTGAATGATCTTACCGGGCATTGCACCAATGTAGGTTCTACGGTGCCCACGAATCTCGGCCTCATCACGCACACCACCAAGTGAAATGCGAATTAATGGTCGCTCTAATGAATCAGCAATAGACTGAGCCAGCGAGGTCTTACCGACACCTGGAGGGCCGGCTAAACAGATAATTGGTGCACGCTTAAGGTTTTCGCCCGCATATTTTTTAGCCGCCAAAAACTCAACAATGCGTTCTTTGGCCTTTTTCATGCCGGCGTGTGAAGAATTTAAAATTTTCTCTGCATCTTGCATGCTGATGGTATCTTTTGTTGCTTTTTGCCATGGTACTGATAAGAGCCAATCAACATAATTTCTGCTTACTGCCGCCTCTGGCGATGTTGGCTGCATCTGCTCGAGCCTGTGCAGCTCAGCATCAACCTTTTCCAGCGCCTCTTGCGACAATCTAAGCTTTTTGGCACGCTTGGCCAACTCATTAATCTCTTGCTGATAATCTTCACGACCAAGCTCACGCTGAATAGCGCGCATCTGTTCAGTTAAATAATAATCTTTTTGGTGCTTTTCAACCTGACTTTGTACGCGCTTGCGGATGTTTTTCTCAGCCTTTAAAATTTCTATTTCGTTTTGTAGCAGGGAGCATAGGAAGAGTGCTCGCTCCTTTAATGGAACCATTTCTAAAATTTCTTGGCGCTGGAGAAAATCAACGTGCATCTGCACCGCAACCGTATCTGCCAAATAATCAATATCCTCAAGCCCTCTAAAAAGGCCCAAAACATCGGTTGATACCTTTTCGCTCAACGTGACATACTCTTTGAACATATCAAAGAGATTGCGCCACAGAGCAGTATTTTCTGGGGTTGCATCTAGTTGGTCCGGAATTAAATCCTCGGCAACAACCGACATGAAGGTATCGGTCTGTTTGACCTCTAGCACGCGTGATCGCGTTAGACCTTCAACTAAAATCTTTAATGTACCGTTTGGCATACGCGCAACCTGCAGAATAAGCGCACGCGTACCAAAATGGTAAATATCATTGGGCGTTGGATTCTCTGTATCTATTGATCTTTGCGCAGTAACAAAAAGCTCCTTATTATGTCGCATAGCTGCTTCAACAGCGTGAATAGATACTTCACGGCCAACGACAACAGGAATGATGCTTTTAGGTAGCGCAACGAGATTTTTGAGAGGGAGTACTGGTAACAGTACAGGCTCTCCCTTTGTGTATTTTTCGTTCATAACGCTCTTATATATAGTAAAATAAGGTTTTAAGATAAATTTTTATTTAAAAGGCAAGATCTACTATAGAATACCAGTATTATACAATAAATAAAGGTGGAAATATGATACCTAGCCGTCATTCACGTCTTTTGAGTATAGATTGACTTTTTGGCACACAAACGTATACTTCACCTTACCCTCTATTACCTATAGAAAAAGCAACGAAAAACAAGGCCAATTGGGCACTTTTTTCTGTCTTTGTGCTGTGCGCTATGCTATGGATATAGACGTATTGGGATACACTAAAATTCATACTATAAATTTAAAAACTTTGTGGAGAGTTTATGCACGATCAGTCGGCCCTTTCGTTTAAAAACCTATGGGGTATTAAACCAGCGTTTAAATTAAAGGTTTTTTATTTATCCCTAACCTTTTTGCTTATGTCTTCGTGTTTGGTGTTATGGAGACCTCTCAAAATATCAGTTTTTTCAAAAATGGTTGGTGGTGCATCATTTGTCCCTGAGGCTAAAATTTATTCGCTTCTTTTCATCATTCCACTGATCTTATTGTACTCAAAACTAGTTGACTGGTTACGACGCCATCAATTGCTGTACTCTTTCGCTATTTTTCACGCAAGCTTAGGTCTTATTTTTTCCTATTTTCTAGCTCATCCTGTCTATGGCCTGGCAAATACTGAGGCTAGCCCAAAACGCCTTGTTGGCTGGTTATTTTACATGTTTATGGAAAGCTTTGACGCCTTTTTTTCCACAACCTTTTGGTCATTTGCCGATTCAGTCAATAATCCAAAAGATGCAAAAAATTATTACGGCTTTTTTGTCTCAGGCTCAAAAATTGGTGGTATTGTTGCAGCGGGGATACTCTACCTAACGCTGAAGTCCGAATCCATCCCCGATCATATCTTGCTCCCCAGTACCTTGTTTATAGGGAGCATATTACTACTCGGTGCCGCATGGGCTATTCACCTACTGGTAAAAAATGTCTCTGATGATTATATGCATGGCTACCAGGCAGCTTATACCCTAGAAACACATAAACCGGTAAGAAAAAGAACTGCGTGGCAATCAATTAAAAGTTCTATTGATGGCCTGGTCATTATGGTTAAAAATCCTTATGTGCTCGGCATCTTTTCATTAGTATTTTTCTACGAAGTCATGATTGTTATCTTTGACTGGTGGGTTGCCCTGCACGCCGATGCCACACATGCCACGGTTGGCGCGATGACAGCTTATTATGCATTTTATTACTTTTTGATGAATGTCATCGGCCTTATTATCTCATTTTTTGGCACAACACCAATGCTACGGTTTATTGGTATACGCTTCGCACTCTTTATATTTCCAATACTGTGCATATCACTGCTCATATTTACCTACGCCATTCCAACCCCGGAATCATTCTTTGTCGTATTGGTTGCCCTGCGCTCCTTCAATTATGCGCTTAATCACCCAACACGAGAGGTCCTGTATATACCAACCACTAAGGATATTAAATTTAAGGCAAAAACCTGGACCGACGCCTTTGGTTCACGCATAGCAAAGAGCTTTGGCTCAATGTTTAACGCCTCACTCAAAGGCACTGCACCAATGTTTGCTCTTGTCTCAAGCTTGAGCCTGAGCCTGGGTTTATCATTTTTATGGCTTATTGTTGTGTACTTTCTTGGTAAAACACTGCAAGATGCAATTGATCATAAATATGTAATCGGCCAAAAAGATGAAGATGCTAAGAACTTACAAGAAAATCAACCAGTCTAACACGATAATGACGGTAAACAAAAGGGCGATACATGAGCACCAAAAGACACCCCATAACAAGACTCCTTCAACATTACCTACAAATTGATGAGTACGATGCCAGTAAAATAGTGTTTTCTGCCATTACCCTTTTTTGTATCATCGGCTCCTATTCAATGCTAAGGTCACTAAAAACGTCAGTTTTTTTGGGATTTGTTGGTAGAGAATATGAACCGTATGCCAAAGTTTTTAGTATCCTTATAATGATTCCCGTCATGTTGTTTTATGCTAAGATTCTTGACAGACTCAAACGCTACCACACAGTATACTTTTTTATGGGCTTTTATGCTGTTGCATGCCTGGTGTTTGCCTACTATTTTGCACACCCTGTCTATGGTGTTCAGAACACACAAACAAGTCCATACAGACTTGTAGGGTGGCTTTTTGAATTCTTCATGGATCTTTTTCAGGCGCTAGTCCTGGGTACCTATTGGAGCTTTATTAATTCGATCAGTACGCCTATCTTTGCTGGCAGAGGATATCCATTAATTGTTGCGGCATCCAGAGTCGGCGGTATCCTAACAACACTGGCCGGCTGGTTTATTATGGAATGGTCTGGCCTTAATGGGTGCATATCAATCCCATTGCTCACTGCAAGTAACTCCATCCTTCTGTTAATTGCAATCTACTGCACATATCGCATGCAAGTAGGCATTCCAGAGGATAAGATGCATGGGTATGAGGCAGCCTATCAGGTCGAGCAAAAGGTTGAGCGTTCTAAAAAGTCGGCGGGCGTCTTTGAGGGCTTGCGCCTCATGCTTACCGAACCATACGTTCTTGGCATCTTCGGCCTAGTCTTCAGTTATGAGATAATCAATATCATATTTGATTATCAGATGCACGTATTAATGTCTATTGAGACCAATAATCAGGTACATGCCATGACATCATACATGTTATTTTACACCGGTAGCTGGCAAACGCTCAGCTTCTTTTTTGCCCTCTTTGGCGCAACAAAACTAGCATCAATGATTGGTATCAATCGCGGACTATTAATCATGCCAATTGTCGCCATTCTACTGGCAATTTTGCCGTTGCTCTCCCCAACCTTTTTGACCATCTTTATTGTCATGGTCATTATGCGGGCATTGAACTATGGTATCAATCATCCACTCAGAGAAATGCTCTTCATCCCAACGGTAAAAGACATTAAGTTTAAATCTAAGGCCTGGATCGATTCATTTGGTCGTACATTATCCAAAACGACCGGCTCAACGTTGAATATTTTGTCTCTGAGCCAATCCCCCTATTTACTTTTGGCTATGCAATCATTATTTGCTTGCAGCGTAGCACTTGTTTGGGTGTTCATCGCTGTCTGGGTTGGCAAGATTTATAGTAAAACACTAAAAAATAATGCCGTAATTGGCCAAAAGGGCACGTAGTGCTTGCCAAACGCCTATAATTTGGTAGAATTACCTTTGCGCTTTTGATGCAGAAAAAGCTTGTTAGTTTACATTTTTTCAAAAAACTTGTTTCTTCTGGCGGGTGGTTTATGCGTAAACCCAAGAAACAATAGTTAAAACCCGTGGGAATTATACTTATGATAGATCCAAAGCTAATGATTGATGCCGGCGTACATTTTGGTCACAAAACGTCTCGCTGGTCCCCAAAAATGCGTCCCTACATCTGGGGTACAAAAAACCGCGTACATCTTATCGACGTCTCCAAAACAGCTATTTTATTGGAACGTGCCGGCAATTTCCTAAAAGACCTTGCGGGCAACGGCGGAAAATTTCTGTTTGTTGGCACCAAAAAGGCTGCACAGTCCATCGTGCTACGCGCAGCAACAACAACAAAAATGCCATACGTCATCAATCGTTGGGTTGGCGGCACGCTGAGTAACTATGATCAGGTAAAAAAAGCGGTCACACGCCTCCTTCATATGCGTGATGTCATTCAAAAATCAACTACCCATTACAAGAAAAAAGAGATCAGCATGATCCAAAAGGAAATTGCTCGTCTTGAAAAGAATGTTGGCGGTATTATCGACCTTGAATATCCACCAGCAGCCATCATCGTTATAGATGCTAAAAAAGAGTGCTCTGCTATTAAAGAGGCTAACAGCCTTGGTATCCCTGTTATCAGCCTTGTTGATACGAACACCGATCCATCAAGCGTAAACTTTGTTATCCCAACAAACGATGATTCTCCAAAGGCTATCGCATTTGTTGTAGAATATCTTGAATCACGCATTCAAGAAGGATTGAAGGTACTTGATACTAACAAAGCTGCTGCTAGGGCACAAAAAGCCGCTGAAATCGAAGCTAAAAGAGCTGCAACTCCTGTAGCAAAACCGGCTGCTCCTGCTGCCCAACAGCAATCTGCCCCTGTTCGCCAAGCAGCACCTGCTCAACAGACAGCACCGGTAGCTAAAGAAGCTAAGACGACAGCACCTGAGGTTAAAAAGCCTACTGTGGCCGCAGCGCCAGCTGCTCCTGCTCCTGTTGCAGCAAAAAAGGCCCCAAAACCAGCCCCTGCTAAAGACGAGTAAGGTTTATACAAGGGCTTGGATCCTGAAACGACCCTTCGACCAGGCTCAGGACAGGGTTCAGGATGACAAAAAGGGAGAGATGGCTGAGTGGTCGAAAGCGCACGATTGGAAATCGTGTATATCCCGAAAGGGGTATCGAGGGTTCGAATCCCTCTCTCTCCACCATACTTCGCTCCTGCGGAGCTTCCTACTTCGCTAAAGCTACGTAGGACACGTCGTATGGCGGGTTTACTCTTCGAAGCTAGTTTACTAGCGTAGTAGAGCCAGACTTCGCCTAAATAGGAATATTAATAGTAAAAATGAAGAGCGAAGTATGCCCTTCGAAGCCTTGTCCTACGTAGCTTTAGCGAAGTAGGATGGCGTAGTAGGGCGGCGCAGCCAGTCCTCTTACAAATTTGGGGTAGGATAAGTTAATATTATGCAGAATCTGTCAGGTCCGGAAGGAAGCAGCAGGGGTGTAATGTTTCTGTATCCTGCCCCTTTTATCTTTTATGACATCCCTGTAAACGTCATTTCCTGTTGCGGCTGGCAAGACAACAAAAAGCCGTTCGCCCCGATGGAGGTGCCGCAGGCCGTAAGTTCCGAGCCTCGAGGAAACCGAATGGAGGGGTGCGACGGTTATAAGAAAGTGTGAAAGTACTTACATGCGTATTTATGCAATTTTTGCTCATCCCAAAAAAGACTCGCTCAACGGGCGCATCTTTTACGACACCGTCAACCACCTGCGGCAACAGGGCGCTACTGTAGACGTCCTGGATCTGTATGACTACGTCGCCGATATGCCCTTTTACGCGCCAAAGAATCATGAAACGCTGCAAGATATCAAACAGCACGCCTTCTTTCACGACAACAAAGAGCGTTTTATGGCGGCAGATCGTCTCTTCATTGTTTATCCCATTTACTGGTTCGCCGTTCCCGGCGTGCTGAAATGCTGGCTAGATAGCATCACCAACTACGCATGGCAGTTCAATAAAGGCCCATACGCCCTTCCCTTGCATTCAATTAAAAAGGCATTGGTAGTGAATAGCGCAAGCATGTCCAACTGGTTTCGGTGGCTGCGCACCCGCAATTCAGGTACTGAGATGGTAAAAGAGTCGCTTAAATTTCTCGGCATTCGCCACTACACCTTTTACGAGATTGGCAACACGCCATCGCTGACGCCGGCCAAGATCAACAAGCATATCGCTAAGATCTGCAAAAAGGCTGATTGGCTTATCAAATAATCTGGCAATCAAAGAGTTCAGCAATTTTATTCATATTCTATAAAAATAACACCGCTATTTTACAAAATCATTCACGGCGTTATAATTCTATTCCGTAATTCTAAATAGAACAATAAATAGCGTGAAAGATACCCATGAACCTTACCAAAAAAATGCTGACAATTATTGTAGCCCTCATTGCGTCAGGCACATTAGCCCATGGCATGCAAAATGAACATAAATACGACGATAACAACAATGACAGCGATTACACGCAAACCAATAACCACGATGACGACAACGATACTGGCATCATTGATGTTGATACCGATAATCTTGTCAGAGAGCACAATGCATACAATCCATTATCATGGAATGGATTGCCAAACGACGTAGTCCAAGAGGTTCTACGCTATCTTTTTGCCCTCCAAGCTGACAGCCCCTACCAAATGGAAGAGCATTACAAGAACGCTTACAGGGAGCAAGCGCGCCTTAAGCCCGTTAGCAAGAGCTTCATGGCAGGCATTGCAGAAAAAGATTACACAAAGAAGGTACATGCTTTAACAGACATATGGAGTAGCTTTACCTGTTTTAATAATCTTGAATATCGACCAGACACGGTTAAGGCCTTTATCGCCACATGCAACGCATCTATTCTTCAACTGCATGCCGACAGCCAGGACAGGCATCATTGTATTACCACCCCACTCCATATTGCAGCACTTATGAACGATGTCCACTTCTTCAGGGCTGTGCATAATGAATGCATTACAATGGTCTGTCAGCACTTACGTGATAATGGTGAAATAGCAGATCGAAAGCGCATAGCTGTTCAATTGTTGCACCAGGAAGATCGATTTCGTAATAAGCCCATACACTATGCCGAATATCGATGCGGATCTCCAACTTATACTTATGCTCTTTCTGACTATATCGCGAACGTACCCGGCTATTTATTGCCTGGTACCAGTCAAACAGCACAAGATGCCATCGAAGCATTTAATCCTGACGACCAGTTTGCACCATCTACCCTCATAACAGCACTAGCACGAACTGATGGTAATAATAATCAATCAGGGTTATTACAGGATTTAGCGCTTCATCGTGCCATAGCATTCAACTCCCTCGCGGCAACCAGTATACTTGACCATATCCAATCACAGCCTGTATCTGAAGCATGGGCTGCGTATCTGTGCGCAATTGATTATTGCGGCGATACTGTGCTGCACCAAGCTTTTATACACAACGAGCCCAATACAAAGCAACTCATTACAAAGCTACTTGCTGCCGCCAAAGACCAAGGCATACTTGCCTCACTGCTAACAAGCAAAAATCAAGCCGGTAATACTGCGTTACATATCGCTCTTTACCTGAGGCGTAATAATACATTAGTTACAGAACTTCTTGTTGCTGCTAAAAATCACGGCGTACTTGCCGAGCTACTGATCAGCAAAAATAATGACGGTAATACCCTGCTACATGAGCTCTATCGAGGAAGAAGCCATGAATATTCCAATACAAAGAACCATTACAACCTGCTAAAGGCAGTACTTGCTGTAGCCAAAGACCAGAACGTCCTTCCTACATTGTTAACCAGCAAAAATAATCGAGAGATGACGGTGCTGCCTATGGTTGTACGGTACTATCACAACAGAATGGTTTCAGAACTGCGTAACGTTGCCTTTAACACCAATGAGGGCGGCAAAAGAGTATGTTATAACGACACACCTACTGATGCGTATGACATGGCAATGCTTAGTCTTAACGTGGAAGACAATAACAATAAGACTTTTATAGAGGCACTTGCCACTTCTGCTAACGAGCAAGAAATACGCATAGCCCTTCTAGATAACCAAAGCTACCAAGATATCGCGGCCTTGCTAAATCATAGAAACGATAGCAATGAGATGCTTATGGAATTGATTATTGCTGCTCATGATCAAGGCATACTCGATATGCTGCTCAATAGCAAAGACAATAAGGGTTTGACGGCCATTGACCATGCTACATACAACAGCACGAGGTTTGAGATCTGCTTAGAGGATTATGACAACTATATGTCCCGTGAACATTAAACAAGGAAATACCCATGAACCTTACCAAAAAGATGCTGACAATAATTGCCGTTCTCGCTGCCTCAGGCAAGCTAGCCTACGGCATGCAAGAGGAACATAAATACAACGATAACAGCGATGACAGCGATTACGCCCAAACCAATAGCCATAATGATGACGACAACGATGCTGACATCATCGATATCGACACCGATAATCTTGTCAGGAACAGCGCACACACGCCTAACCTATGGAACAAACTGCCAAACGACGTAGTCGGAGAAATAACACGCTATCTTTTCGCCTTACAAGCAGCCTGCCCCGCTGAAATGGAAGAGCACTATGAGAGCGCTTGCAAGGAGCAGGCACGACTTAAATGTGTTAGCAAAAATTTCGTAACCCGCATAGCAGAACACAAATACACAAAAACATGTAATGGATTAGCAGGATTGTGGCAACGCTTTCATGATGAAGTTATTGATGATAAATATCACGATGAGATTATCAATAATGACGCCCTGCTTGAATACCCCGTCAACACCGTAGCAACCTTTGTAAGCTTGTTCAATGCGCCGATTCTTAACCTGCATGCCAATGCAAACAACAGGTATCGTTGCGTCACCACGCCACTGCATATCGCGGCACTTATTGGTGATATCCATTTTTTCAAAGCTGTGCACAGCGAATGCATCAGAGTAGCAAGCCAACGCCTACGTAGTGAGGGCAAAACACCAGATCAAAATCAAATTGCCGTCCAGCTGTTGAAACAAAAGGACTGGTTTTACAACGAGCCCATATGCTATGCCTGCTACAAAATCGATCAGATTGGAAAACGTCGACGCCAGCACCAAAGAGCAGAACGTCAACGCTTAGGCATACCTGAACCGATGTTTGATGTCCTAGTGCTAGGTCCAGACAACAGGTACATTACCAACTACATCAAAAAATTCCCCGGATATCGACCTTATTTTAACTGGCCGGTGCTAGATGCAATCAGGGCATTTGATCCCAACGATGGTTCAGCATTACTTAATCTCAAAATTGCCCTGGAAAGCGCCGTCGCAGCCAGTGATAACTCCATGATTCAAGCTAACTTATCAGCAGTAGGTTCAGCGCTTGTTCAAGCTACAAAAGAGGATCGCTATACTGCAGTTATAGGCCTTATTACCTGTATTAAACACAATGCCACAGCTCAGGTGTGGCACACGGTACTATCTGCCGTCGATCGCGATAACGGCTGGAACCTGTTGCAGTGGGCAGTGAGGGATGGCCAGCATGAACTCGTTAGAGAACTCCTGGCCATAGGCCAAGATCAGGGAATCCTTGCCTCACTGCTGATGAGCAAAGGGGATGACGGTTCTACGGTACTGCACCAGGCCATTGCAGAAAACCGCTATGAAATAGCCATGTGGTTACTCGCTGCAGCTCATGAGCAAGGGGTTCTGGATGCGCTGCTAGCCTGCAAAACTAATGGCGGATACACCTTTCTGGATATGGAACTTAACGAGACGCAAGAACTTATTGCACAGTGTGCTGCGGAGCAGGGCAAGTCGTAGCAATTGCTATAAAAACAACCCCGATAAATACTTTTCCACATCGACCACTTGTACACAGTTAACCTGCTGTTCATGACGCAACCGTTTCACGAGCTGAGTGGCTGGATAGCCGTATTTTTCATTAAAATGTATAAGGGTTTTGCTTGGCGCATTGTCCGACAATTTTACCTCTATAATGCTCTCAACAGCATCTTGATGCGCCAACGCAAAATCAACTTCCAAGCCATCCTTGGTGCGCAGGTAATGCAATGTGCGCTGCTCAGCAAAGTAATCGGTCCGAGCACACACATGCTTAAGAAGGCTGACGGCAACCAAATTTTCTAGCTTGGCCCCAACATCACCCTGCACAAGGCCGGTGTCAAAAAAATATAGCCTCGGTTCTTTCAGAAGGCTACGTGCAACGTTTTTTGCATACGGCGTCACTCTAAAAACGACAAATAATGCCTCTAAAATTTGTACATATTTTTTCACCGTTGTTGGCGATACTGCAATATCTTCGGCCAATGACTGGTACGAAATTTGCGAGCCAACACGTGTTCTTAAAAGGTTGAATACCAACTGCATCGCTTTAACATTATAAATTTTATCTATCTCAAAAATATCGGTGCTGAGCAGACTGTTGGTGTATTGCAGCCGCCACCTGTTTGCTTCAATGACATCATCTGCCAGATAAGGCTCAGGAAAGCCTCCACGCTCAAGCAGCCGATCAATGTGTGCAGGTTGACCAACCTGTACAAGCTCTGCCAATGAGAGTGGAAATAGTCGATGACGAAAATATCTGCCGGCTAAGGAGTCACCTAGCTGGTCATACACATCCAGGCGAGCACTTCCCGTGACCAGGATACGCATTGATGCTGGCTTGGTATCATATATGCCTTTAAGATAGTTCTTCCAATCAGGCATCTTATGAAGTTCATCCAGCACTAAAAGATCGGTCGATGGTAGCCATGATTGGGCTTTCATGATGTCACGGTCCAGCACCTGGTCATAATTAAGATAGACGCTGCGACTAAATTCCTTGGCAATATCCTTGGCCAACCATGTCTTGCCGGCCTGCCGTGGACCAACGATAAGCACCATTTTCTTTTCCAGATCCTTGAGGATCATCTGTTTTTGTACTCTTTGCATGGCAATCCTTTCATTTTTCGAAAATCATTTATTTCGACTTTTTATCACGCTACTGGGGAAAAGTCAAGACTATTCACCAATAGCGTGGCGAATAGTCGGCAAAAGCACGTCAAAAAACAATTTAATTCCCCTTTTCTTGCACTCGGCTATAATTAAACCCCGATTTTATCAAATTTTTATGGAAAATTTTTGTCTGTTTTACAAATTGATTACTAATGCTACAATTACAAACAGTATAATATTTTTTTCAAGCGCCCTAAAAGGAAGGTTTCCCATGAAACGCACCAAAAAAATATCGCTGATGATGTTGGTCCTCATTGCCTTAGGCAAGCTAGCCTATGGCATGCACGAGGAGCATAAACAAAATGATTGCAACAATAATAGTGACTACACACAAATCAATAGCCATGATGATAGCAACGATACCGGCGTTATTGATATTGACACTGATAACCTCTCCAGGGACGCCAACGTACACACACCCAACCTGTGGGATAGGCTACCAAGTGATATAGCCCAAGAAGTTCTGCGCTACCTCTTTGCCCTTCAAGGTGACAGTCCCCATCAGATGGATGAACATTACAACAATGCTTATTGGCAGATACCATGCCTTAAGTTTGTTAGTAAAAATTTCACGGCCATACTCAAAAAAGATTATATCAAGAAGGTGAAAGCACTAGCACAAATATGGGGTACATTTCGTTATTTTGAGACTTCAAAATATCAGTGGCATACCGCAGAAGCCTTTGTAGCCACATTCAATGCACCCATTCTTCAACTACATGCTGACAGCCAGGACAGAGATCGTCGTATCACCACCCCACTCCATGTTGCAGCACTTATGGGCCATGAGCACTTCTTTAAGATAGTACACAATAGATGCATTGAAATCACCTGTCAACGCTTGCTTAAGCAAGGTAAAGTGCCAAATCCAGCAACGATCGCCGTTCAGTTGTTACACCAGGAAGACCGATTTCGTAATAAACCAATACACTATGCCCGCTATGGAGAAGGCAAGAATCGTTATGACCGTAAGGATCGTTATGACCGTCATGTTATATCCGATTATATCAAGGCCGTACCCGGCTATTTATCGCCTGAGATCAGCCAAGCAACACGAGGTGCCATCAGCACATTTGATCCTAACGACCAGTTTGCATTATCTACCCTTACAACAGCACTAGCACCAGCTGACAACAACAATAATCAGCCTGGGTTATTTCAAGATTTGACACTGCATTATGTGCTACGCAGCTACCGCACTGCACCTGCACAGAGTATTATTAGCTATATTCAATCACAACCCTCATCTGAGGCATGGGGTGCGTATCTATGTTCAGTTGATCATGATGGCAATACTGCGCTGCACCTCGCTGTACTAAATTGCTATAACCCACTCAATCCCCGTAGATTTATAAATTATTACGAGTGCACTGAAAAACTGCTTGCTGTAGCCAAAGATCATGGCGTACTTGCTGAGCTGTTGACCTGCAAAAATAATGCTGGCCAGACTGTTTTACATACCGCAATTTACAATCGCCATCATAGCTTCGTTACCATGCTACTGACTGCGGCCAAAGATCACGGCGCGCTCACTACACTACTAATGAGCAAAGATAACAGCAGTAACACAGTACTGCATGCTCTCTATCTAAAATATAATTATAATGACTTCGACGCCGATACCGTTACACAAACAGCCAGTCATTATAAAATTTTGAAAAAACTGCTCACTGCCGCCAAAGATCATGGCGTACTTGCTACGCTACTAACCAGTAAAAATAATAACGGGATGACAGTGCTGCCTATGGTGCTGCAGCTATGCCACAACGCCATGCTTGCAAGGCTGTACGCTGTTGCTTACCAGTTTGATCTCAGTAATGTTAATTCTTGGCCTACTGCCGAGTATGGCATGCCAACAATGCGTTTTACGGTAACGGGCAACAATACAATGTTTACACAGCAGCTTGTTGCTGCCGCCCACGAGCAAAAAATACGCACTGCTCTTTTAAACAACAATAATGATGATCTTATGGCTGCCCTACTAAGCCATGACAATTCCAACCACTTGATGCTCACGGAGCTGCTCATTACCGCTCGTGATCACGGAATACTTACAAATCTTCTGGAAAGCAAAGATATTTACGAAGTGACGGCTTTGGACCATGCAAAATTCAATAATAAGATGGTTATCGATATGCTTGCCATTGCCCAAGCGATAGATGCTGAAGAGGAATTGAACAGCCGAACGATCTGCCAACGGGTGCGTGATTACAGCTGCGGTATTCAGTAGTGGCTGAGGGCATCCTGCACTCGCCACCCCAACCTTCTTTTGATGGCACCACTGTTGACCAAATGCGTAATAAGAAACTCATGAGGATTGGCCGGTCCCATACTGTCGCCATTAGCCCTTGCTTCTCGCTCCTGTATTAATTGTCGCCATGATTTCCTTATCAGATCCAAAGGCACACAGCACGATATCTTAAATATTCTATTACTCATGCTTCTAATGCAACGTTCAGCATACGTTATTACAACACGCCCCTTATCATCATCTACATTATCATCTAAATACTCAATAACTAAGGGACTCAAATCTTTTATTAAATTCTCATCAAGCTCATCTAAAAGGGCACGTGCATAAGATAATGCACGCCTTTTCTTTGCGTACACATCAAGGTGATCTTTAATCGCATAATACGGAACAACCACAGCAGCATATACAAGATCCGTACTGACAGCCACTTGCAGAACAAGCACGCCAGCTTCCGCACAGCAAATGACTATTAACAATGGTATAACGACCGACAAAATGAAAATGCCATCCCTTGAAAACATTAACGGGATCGTTGAGAATAAGCATAGACACGACACATCCAGCACCGTGCACGTAATAAAAATTGTTGCTCCATATAATGCTCCAGCAAAACGAACTGACTGGTCACCGGTTAGCCTTATATACGCGCCTGGCAATGCATAATCAATGGCCAGTACTGGTAACAACACAGCAATGACGACACATTCAGAAAAAAACATCAGTTCCCATATGACTCGATCTTTGTGTTTGCGATCTTGAGTATCACGAAATAATTCAAGATCAAAGGCCCCAAAGCGCTGAGATAGGTCATTAAAATCTGGGTTATATAATTCATAGGCAATACCAGCACATACCGCCTCTGAGCCAACCACTAACAAAAGCGCAGCTGCATCCCGCACCTGTGCATTATCCAAAGCCCTAGTCACATTATGCCTGCAATGTTTTATGATGCTGGTGAACGCCCTTTTAACGTCCTCCTTACAGCGGGTACTCAATGTTGAAGCCCAGGCAGTCAGCTTTTGGCAAAGGTGACCGCGATTATATTTTTGGTTGGGATCAAAGTCCTCATCATCTATGTCCACAGCGTAATCGTCGGCATCACCATCGTCTTGGATGGCATGGCTATGCGGTTGAATCACTATCACCACATGATCATGCTTGGCCTCACTGTCATCAAAAATACGTTGGTGCAACTGCGCCGCATGTAGGTGCATGCCTTGCATCACCAAAAACAATATCATCATCGCGCAAATTATTTTTTTTAGATACATTAAATAAAGCCTTCTTTGAAAAACTAGGTATACTGAGTAGATCAGAATAGACCTAAAAAAGAATACTATACCGTAGCTTTTAAATTATGAATACAACACAACCAAATCTTAATTTGGCACGTAAATGGCGGCCTGAATCCTTTGATCAGGTCATTGGTCAGGATATCGCCGTTAGGATGCTAAAAAATAGCTTATACGTAAACAAATATTTTCCTGTTTACCTCTTTGCTGGCCAACGCGGCTGCGGCAAGACGACATCAGCGCGTATCTTTGCTGCTGCAGTCAATTGCAAGGGACTTGTCGATTTTCAAAAAAATCCAACATTGCCCATTCCATGCCTCACCTGCTCATCGTGCATTACCATGGGGCAGGGGGACCACCCAGATTTTATTGAAATTGATGCCGCATCACACACCGGCGTTGATAATGTTCGCCAGATCATTGAATCATCCAGCTACATGCCACTGGTTGGACAAAAAAAAGTTTACCTGATCGACGAAGCGCATATGCTCAGCAAGGCCGCATTCAATGCGTTTTTAAAAGTCTTAGAAGAGCCGCCACTATCGGTCATCTTTCTATTAGCAACCACTGAGGTGCCAAAGCTACCAACGACGGTGTTGTCGCGCTGCTTTCAGCTAACCTTTAGCGCCATCGATACACCCAGCCTTAAAGAGCATTTAAAACAGATCTGCGCTAAAGAGCAGGTGGTCATTGACGATGAGGCGCTCGCCATCTTAGTTGAAGAGACGGAAGGCTCAGCACGTGATGCCATCAATCTGCTTGAGCGTGTACGCTTTTCAAGCGATCACATTACGCAAGAGACCATCCTGCGAGTTCTAGGCAAAATTGGCCTAACCGATCTGATTGCCACTCTTGACCTGGTCATGACCAATAACGCAGCAGGACTGGTGCAGCACCTGCAAAGCATCTCCTTTGAGCAACGTTCAGCCGATCTGCTGTGGGATAGCCTCATCCAAGCGTTTCGCCTGCTGGTGTGGCTTAAGTTTGGTGTACAAGCATTGCCTGCCAGTGTAGAAAAAAATAGGGACGAACTGCAAAAGCTTGCCGACACCTGTTCACTCAATAGGCTTCAGGCAATATTGAACCTTTTGTGGTCACAAGAAGAAATCTTTTCTAGGACCAGTAAAAAGCATGTTTTTCTTGAAATGACGCTGCTGACCTTGTGCCAGCAGGTTAATATTGCTGATCTTGACGAGCTGCTCAAGGCGCATGGCCCGGCCTCCGCACAAGGCTACGGCGGGGCAGGCTGCGGTGGATTCTCATCGATGCCTCAACACCCAATTCAGGCTCGGCAAGTGGTCTCTCAGCCGTTGCCCCCCTCCATTCGGTCCCTTCACTCCGCTCAGGGCTCACGGCCTTCCCTCGACAAGCTCGGGACGAGCGGGATCAATATCCCGACTGCCCTGAGCGAGCTCAGGCGAGTCGAAGGGTCGGGGCGAACGGATACTGGACAAGCATTTTTGACTGAACAACAATCAACACCAATAGCTCAGCCAACATTGAATAATGTCAACACTCAGTCGCCACAGCAAATAACACCAAAACCGACCTCCGTGGCACCCCCAGTACAACACGACAGCCGCTGGGCCGGCTTTCTTAGCGGGCTATCTGATTTACAAGACCAGCTCCTGCTATCAATCCTAAGTCAAAGCACATTTGTTACGCATAATCAAACATCCTGCCTGGTAACCATTCAGCTGAGCACTGATAGCATTTTTTTAAAAAATACCATAACCGACAGCCGGCCACTCTGGCTCCCCTCGTTACAGGCGCATTTTATAGGGGCAAATGGCTTTGCCTTTGAAAAAGGCACCGCCCAAGCCGCCGTAAAAGCCTACCCACTCCCGGCAGGGAATGGAAAAATACCAACAAGCAGTCCGCCACCGATGCAAGCCGCAAAACCTTTTCAAAGGCCGGTTGGAAACAGCTTTAAGCCCCCTCAAGAAGCCGTAAGTGAATTCATTACAATCAAAGATCTTGGTCAATGGCCAAAGGCGGGGTTGCTCCTTCGTCATTTCCCGGGTAAAATAAAGAAATTGAAGGCACACCCATGAGCAAAACAAATCACCGCAGCTTTCACGGCACACACCCCTCTATTGTCAAATCGGCATTTAATATCATGAGCACACTTCTTTCCCCTCCAAAAGTTCTTCTCGTTGGTCGTACAAACGTTGGCAAGTCAACCCTCTTTAACCGTCTTACACAGCAAAAACTCAGTATTGTTTTTGAGCGTGAAGGCGTCACCCGTGACTATTTGCAAGAGTTAATTAGCTGGGATAGCAAGACCTTTGCACTCATCGATACCGGCGGATTTTCATTTGCTAAAAACCAGGATGATATTGGTAAACGCGTTCAGGAAAAAGTTGTTGAGCTCCTCAGCTACGCATCCCTCATCCTTTTTGTATGCGATGGCAAAAATGGCCTCACCCAAGAGGACATCAAAATAGCGCAGATTTTGCGACGCTCAAACAAGCCGGTTTTCCTCCTGATCAACAAAGCCGATAATATGCATGGCATGGAAGAGCATATGCCTGAGTTTTATAAACTCGGCTTTGAAACGGTCATACCGGTCTCCGGTATTCACGGCATCGGTATCGCCACCCTGCTTAATGGGATTGTAGAGGCCATACCACTACCGGTTGAACATGAAGAAAAAGCCCCATCATACAACGTAGCGCTTATTGGCCGTCCCAACGTTGGTAAGTCATCCCTGATGAATCTGCTGATCGAGCACGAACGCTCTATTGTCTCACCCATCGCCGGTACCACACGTGAAGCAATCTCTGATACCACCTACTATTGTAATGACCTTATCCAGGTAACTGATACTGCAGGCGTACGCCGATCACGCAATGTTGATGATGATCTTGAACAACTCATGGTCAAAAGCTCACTACAAGCCGTTAGAGAAGCCAACCTGGTTTTAATAATGGTTGATGCTTCAGAGGGCAAAATTGCTGACCAAGAGCTCAAGCTGCTTTTTTACGCCTATGAACAGCAAAAGATGGTTGTTGTCATTTTCAACAAGATCGATCTGCTCAATGAGTACACCAATAGCACGTTGGAGCAAAGCATTGCGGAGTATGAGTTTATTCTTAAAAAAATCCCGCAAATCTGGATCTCCTGCCTGACGCACAGAAATGTTGGTAAGATTTTTGCTGAAATTCAGAATGTGTGGCAACGCTGCAACCAGAAATTTAATCCAGTTGAAGTTGATGAAATAGTAAAGAATGGGCTGGCTTCAATGCACCTGTACCACACCGGACAAGAGCTAAAGCTGAAAAAGATTCGCCCTCTGGAAGGACGTATTCCCACCTTCTTGCTTAAGGTTAATCACCCAGAATGGTTTGGCCCATCCCAACTGAGCTGTATTGAAAATATTTTAAGAAAACATTACGACCTCAAAGGATGCCCTATCCACCTGGTTACCGCGGGCGACAAGTAGCCATGGCACTTTTGCACGTTACGCGGCTAAGCCAAACGTTGCAAAAAAGGCGGATCCTGCAATCGGTCTCTTTATCGGTGACTACGGCACGTGTCGTCGCGCTCCTGGGCCCAAACGGCGCGGGGAAGACGACACTGCTTAAAACTCTAGTGGGCCTTCACAAAAATCCACCGGCCTCTCTGAACGATAACACCAATCATATCGTCTTTAATGACCAACTCATTAACGCGTGGAGCGTACATAAGCGCGTTGAGCATGGCCTTCATTATTTACCGCAACAGCCATCACTCTTTTTATCGATGACCGCACTGGAAAATCTTTTGCTCGTGTACCACTACTGCCCACTCTGGCGCACACGCACCAAGCATGATTTTTTAGCAGCGGCTACCGCGTGGTTAACAACGATGGAGCTTGCTGCTGCCATCGATCAGAAAGCTGAAACCTTGTCCGGCGGCCAACAACGCAAACTTGAGATCATTCGGGCTCTGCTGATGCAGCCCACCATGCTCATGCTTGATGAACCATTTGCCGGCATCGACCCTAAATCAATAGCCCAGCTCAAAGATATATTCACCGCCCTAGCACACGATGGCATTGCCATTATTATCTCAGATCACAATGTTGACCAACTACTCTCTATTGCGACGTATGGCTACGTTATGATACATGGAAATATAGTCACAGAGGGGACAAGTGAAGAAATTTTAGAAAATACCTATACCAAAGAGCATTATTTGGGCACACTATATCACATGAGATAACGAAGTATTAAAATTAATGAAAGGATCGCAATGTCTATCAAGATCACGTTTCATAATATGTCTCACTCTGATCCCATGGAAGCTCATGCCAACGAAAAGCTAGAAAAACTCACCGAGCTGGTTGGCAACAGCGATGGCAGCCATCCCTTTCGTATCGAGCTGTGGCTCAAGGCAAATAAGCAACACCCTCATCATGCTGCAGAGCTGCACCTGAGAAGTGCTCATTATGATTTAAATGCCCATGACGAAGGCACCGATATGTATGCCGTTATTGATACCACTATCGATAAAATGGTCGGCTTATTGAAAAAAGAAAAAAGGCGCTTCATGGATAAAATGCATAAGCCTGATACTGAGAAGAAGAATTTTTATAAGTAGAGATAGAAAGTTTTTCCATGGCACACCAAGTACCCGAAGCGATGAAACACAAAATTATCGCTCTCCTCCAAGCACTATTTCCCGGCGCCAAAATCTATCTGTACGGATCACGCGCTCGTCAAACCAATCATGATCGCTCTGACATAGACCTGGCTATTGATACTGGCAAAGCTGAAAATCGCCATGCTGTTGGCGAGGCAAAGGAAATCTTAGCCGCTACTGATATACCGTATAAAATAGATCTCGTGGATTTGAATTTTGTACAAGAGAACTTTCGGGATGTTATCTTACGAGAGGGTGTTATATGGAACCAAGAATACTATAATCCCTGCGTGGTTAGAAACGTCTCAAGCCCATAGGCCGTTGCCTTGTCTCGCAAGGGAAACTGCCCAACTCCAGGATAAATAAGATAGAGGTGGTCAAGGGTAAGATCGGTCAGCGCCGTCTGCATTGAGGCAGTAAATTTTGGCGCGTCGCTGTATTTAAATTCAAAGCCTATACGCTTATCGCCCTTGTGCAATAATAAATCTAGCTCAGCACCAGAATGTGTGCCCCAGAAAAAGCATTCCTCTGCCGACGCTTTGTATTTACGTATAACTTCTTCAAGCGCAAAGCCCTCCCAAAAAGCTCCTAGGCGCGGATGCATGGTTAGTTGTTTCATATCACGAATGTTGAGCAGTGCATGCAAAATACCGCTATCGCGGAAATAAACTTTTGGCGCCTTAACCTGCCGTTTATTAATATTCTCGCGCCAAGAATGTAGCACACGCATCATAAACGTACCGGCAAGAATATCCAGGTACTTGCGCGAAATATGATCAGAAATACCCATGGATTGCGAGATTTCACTGACATTAAAGGTCTGCCCATGATAATGACACAGCATCATCCAAAAGCGATAGACCTGTGGCGCCGGAATCTGAAAACCTAAATTCGGAATGTCACGCTCTAGAAAGGTTCTAATATAGGCTTCACGCCATACAAAGCTCTCCTCAAGCGTTGGCGCTAAGTAGGAACGTGGAAAACCACCACGTAGCCAAAGCATAGGCGTTTCCTTCGTTTCAGTAAAAGAAAACGGCGCAACTTCAATATACCCAATACGGCCAGCTAATGTTTCAGATGATTGGCGAATCAAATCGCGTGAGGCACTGCCTAAAATCAATATTTTGCCCGGATTTCTATCAACCAGCACTCTCAATACAGGGAACAGCTCAGGACGTCGCTGGATTTCATCAATAATAATTAAGTTGCCTTCCCGCATTAACGGCTGCAGCAAGAGCATTGGGTTATCAAATTGCGCCAATTCAAGTGGACTTTCTAGATCAAAGATATGCACGGTATCCGCAGCAAAGTTTTTTGCATATTGCAGAGCAAGGGTAGTTTTACCTACCTGGCGTGGCCCAAGGAGTCCACAAATAGGGTGTACCCTGAGCTGAAGGTCAATTGCACTATCATACAGTTCTCTTTTCATGATCTAATCCTCTATTACCGAAGAACCTTGAAATTTCTAAATTGATTTATAATTTACAAGGCAAGCCGAAAAAAGGCAAGTAAATCAACAATCTGATGACCCCTAAACCCATGCGACAACAAATAGGCCATCGTCAGCAACGGTACTAGACAGACGCCGGCTATCAATCCAATCAAATTTTTAAAACACCCCCATGAAATAATATTCAGGGGCGTTTTTCTTTGTACCTTGTGCAAAAATATGCTATAACTACACAGCATTATCACCGTAGAAATCGCTATTAGTTGCACAAGGAACTACACATGAACAGAAGAAAAAGTTCCCCACAATCGTCCATCAAGAACATCAGCAAAGCCCTGGCCATAAGCCTTGCCCTAACACAGCTGCCGCTTACCCTCAGTGCCTCATTCTGGAATACAAATACAGCTGAGATGGTTTCAGCCATTGCACTTGCACCGGCTGCTGGGCTTGCAAGCCACTACGATATCAAAGGGGATATCAAAAAGGCCGCGTTGTACAAGGCTATTGAAAGTGGTATTGCGCTTATCAACGCCGGACTATTTTTTTATAACAAACCCAAAATTGATAACTTGTTTAAGCACTCTTCAGCATATACACTACTGCAAGAACGAGATTCTATCGTGCACGGCGCCTGGATGATCTACGATGCAGCCACCCTAAAAACGTGTATACAACGATTACGCAACCAAGTTGTTACTAATACAGACAATGATACTACCACCAGCGTAAGCGAGCACGAGGCGCTAGACACCGTTGCTGCAGTCACAGAAAAATCTGATAACAGCGATACTGACAAAAAAATTACCGCATTAGCCAAATGTTTTCGCATCTACATCTTGCCAATATCACGAGCATTGGCAGCATTCGCCGTTGCACACATACATACGGTGAATGACTTCGATACAAACCCATCATTGCAACAGTACCGCTCTACCGCAATGACTGCACAATCATTCCTGCGTTTACTGCACATTGAGGCCGCCCTTGAAAAAGGTCATGCGTATAAAAAGGCGTGCCGGGCACTTTTGTGCGTTAATGGTCTTATGTTGATAGGTGAATGTGCTCATACAAAAAATGCCTGGGATCAGCGGACCATTCATCAGAACCAATCTGACGAGCGCTGTCGTGCCAGGAAACAGAAAATGAATTGCACAACGACTATCTCTACCTACACGAAAAATGATCCAAGGCTCGCAAAAAATCTACAAAAGGCACAACAAATAGCCGATGGTAATCCAAGCAATCATGCTGACCAAATTACTTTAGCGGGGGCAAAGCAAGCCATGGCAAAAAATAATGCTGTATACGCTAAGGAGTCTAAAGAGTTGTATGATGCTGTATTCGGTCAGGGTACAACCGCTCAAGACTTAATGGAAGAAGCTAATAACAAACACACATTGGCAGAAATCGTATTGCAAATGGTCAAAACCGGGAACATCACTGTTGCTGATGCTGAAAATGATGCACCCTTGCTTGATCGTGCCCTTAACAAGGGAAACATGGAATTACCTCTCATTCCCAAAGCAGGCTTATCTCCCGCGATCGAACTTGGCCTTAGCGATGATGAAGACGATGCTCCCAACTGGTCCAAAGAAGAATTACAGGCACTTGTTAACCAAAGAGAACGTGAGTTAAAACAAAGAATAGCAGCGACAGAATCACGCATAGAATCATACGAAAGCATAGGCAATGATAAAATAACCGGAGCCCAATCGGATGCATTAGAGAACGCTAGAGGTGTCCTGTCTTGTTTCCAAAAGGAACTTCGCAAACCCAAGCTCCTTTTGGAAAATGCGTGCACAGCCTTAAAAGCCATGGCCTAATAAATAGGCCATCGTCAGCAACGGCATAAAACAAATACCGGCCACCAGCCCAATCAGATTTTTAAGGCGTCCAATGAAATAATATTCAGGGGGCGCTGTCACAAAAAAATATACCATGACCAGGGCTGAAAGTGCCGCTGCTGCATAGTATGCCGCGTATCCAGTCATAAAAAAATTAATATAAAGCCACCCAAAGCCCATCACCAGCCATGAAGCGCCCTTGGTACATGCACGCCAGCTTGATGGCCTTCGACAACAACATCCCAGCACGATAAGTAGCATAAGGCCAACCGCATGGACGGCATGCCGCTTCATTGCTGCTATTAAATTTTGTAGCCATCGCTGCACACTGCGCGTGAAAGCATCGGCTCCGTGTATCCATGCACGTTCATGTTCTATGTCCTGAACATAGGGTGTCCATTGGACCGCTGGTGGCTGTTGATTGGATGCGCTCATGTCCTTGGACGCCAAGGGGACGCGTGCCTCCTTTGCCTCTTGCCTCTTCAATGCCATCACATGCGTATGCGGCTTTATTACGCCATTCTTATACCCCACCAAGCAGGATAGCGTTACTAATGGGCCGCCACCATCAACAATCTGACACTGGCCAGGAAGGCAGGCTTCCATCGTGATGGTGAATGGCTGCGTAAACATACGCCTCATTCTTTTGCACAATGGGTCATACAACCGCTTTGGCTGCACCGTAAGGTGACGCAGCTGTAAACGATAGGGCTCTGTTACTGAAAGACGAAATGCATCGGCATAAACAACCAGCTCGTCACTACTTGGCACAATAGAAAGTTGTAGGCTAATCATGTGCATAGCAGGCGACGGTTGTTGCTTGATGCGCAGTTCTAATGCCTGGAGCATTGTGCTGGTGATAAGTACAAAAAGACCTGCTGTTACACGCTGAATGATCACAAAAATCCTTATTCTTTAGAATGCTCCATATGCCATGTTAAGGTATTTTTTATCGGCACCCATATCCGGAGTTTATCCCGAGCTCTGTCGAGGGGACAGGCTCAGGACGAGCGCCTTTTTCATTGCTAGGGTTTTAACACAAAGGACTGCCCATGCCAAAAAAATATCTTATCATCCTGCTTCTCTGCCTCAGTATGCACCAGGCGTTTGCAAAAAAACAGCAGACAAAAACAACACCACCACGCCTGGTCATTATGTTTGTTATTGATCAGGGCTCATGGACGCAATACATACAAAAGCTGCGCCCACACTTTAATGCCGGTTTACACGAGCTGCTCAATGAAGGAATCGTGTACACCAATGCTCATCATCCACATGCTATTCCAGAAACCACAACCGGGCACCACGCAATGAGCACCGGCGCCCTGCCAAAGGATCACGGGGGCATTTTGAATCAGTGGATTGACCAGAATTATAAAAAGATCGCCTATGATGATGATCATTCACCCGAAGCAGCCGTGTATGACAGCAAATGTCCAATAGGCAAATCATGCAAAAATACAATGGTCGACGGCATCTCCGATCAATGCCGTCTCGCATCCAAGCAAAGTAATCGGTATAAAGTTTTTGCGCTGGCCATTAAATCATATCCTGCTATTGCAATGGCTAATCGCCGTGGTAAGGCGCTCTGGTTTGACGCAACAACCGGCAACTTTACCTCTAGTAAAAAATACTTTAAGACTGCGCTTCCTGGCTGGGTACAGGAATTCAATAAAGAACATGACATTCCCAAGCTAACCAGTATTACCTGGCAGACCTGTTATGAGCTCAAGGACAAGGCCTATACCTTCCCCTACGTAAATAATTATGACTACGCTGGACACACGAGCCTCATTTCGCGCCGCAAAAAACCGATTGCTATCCCCATCGATCATTCAGCACAATATCCCTACCAATACTTTATGAAAACACCGTATGCAACCAAGGCACTTATGGATTTTGCCAAAGACTGTCTTGATAATAATCTGACCGGCAAAGATGATCGTATGTTGCTATGGATAAGTATCAGCACTCTTGACCTTGCAGGGCACATTTATGGCCCCGATAGCTTAGAGACGATTGATCTGATGTACCACATTGATAAACAGATCAAAATAATGATGGATCATGCGCGCAAAAAAGTTGGCGCAAAGAACTGCCTGTTTGGCCTCACCGCTGATCATGGCATTATACCAATACCAGAAATTAGCCAAAAAAGGGGCATTGATAATGCTCGTCGCATCATGGTACAGCCACTGATTAAAGCGATGAATAAACTGGCACTAAAAAAATATCGCATTAAAGAGGTGATCAAGGGTTTTGAGCCTACCTATTTTGCACTTAACAAGGAGGCGCTCGATACGCTCAACGAAGATAAACGTGAAAACGCTATCAAGGACCTTAAACACTTCCTTGAAGGGCAAAAGGGTATTAAAAAAGTATGGACTGCTCATGAGCTGCCAAATCTATCATTTGATGCAAGCGAACAACAAGAAAATTATTATAAGATGCAATACTTTAAAAATCGTATGAGTGGCCTGATCTGCATGACACACCCCTACTCACTCTTAACGACGTATCCTACCGGAACCTCGCACTGTGACCCGCACAATGACAACACACAGGTGCCCCTTGTCCTTTATCAACAGGGCAGGTATGAACACAAAACTATTGCTGACCGCGTTGTAATACAACAACTACCAATAACACTGGCCCGCATCTTAGAAGTGGCCCGTCCATCAGCATCCAGCTATGAGGTATTGCCGGGCGTTGCGTGGTGAACTAGCGCTTTACATTTTCTTGCAATATGTAAGGCTACACTTTGACACGCATACGCTCTGTGCGACCCACCGCATAGACCAGAAATAAAGCAGTGAAGGTTGGCCCATGAGATATCTTTTTACAAAATTACAAGCAGCGCGACACAAAGGCGATCCGATTCGCGCCATTTTAAGCTATTGGTTTCCTGAGCTTATCTCTGCGCTCATTTTAATTTCGCTTCCCCCGATGATCGATTCGTGGATTATCTCTCGCTTAGGATCTACCACCATTTTTGGCGCCGTTGGGATGGGCACCAATTTCCTGCACATGCTTATCAAATTAGCAGAGGCTATTCCTGTCGCAGGCATCGCCATGATTGGCCGCCATAATGGAGCCAAAGATTATGAGCAATGTGGCGAAGGCCTTGCCGATACCTTCTGGACAACGTTCATTATCGGCTTCATGCAATTCCTGCTTATTTTTTGCATGGCTTCCAGCATTTATCATTGGCTGGGCGTACCGCACGAAATGATCGCCTTTGGCACACCCTTTTTGCAACTTAAATCATTTGGTGTGTTTTTGATCTTTATCGCGCTTAGCCTATTGGGTTTTATGCGAGCGGTAAAAAACACGCAAATCCCCATGTGCATCAACATAATCGGTATTAGTTTATTCATCTTTTTTGATTATAATTTAGTCCTTGGATACTGCGGCTTTCCAAAGCTTGGGCTGATGGGGTCTGCCGTTTCTACCATCATCCAATACACCATCATGAACAGCATTGCACTCTACTACATTCTCACCAATCCGGACTACAAAAAATATTTTGCGCGCCTCTTTTTAGGGACCTTTAATATTGCCCGCATTGGCCACCTGCTCAGCTTGAGTTGGCCGATAATGATCGATAAAATGACGATTGCGGCCTCCTATGTATGGCTTTCAAAAATGATTGCGCCAATGGGAAAGTATGCGATCGCCACCTTTAATGTCGCCAAAGATTTAGAACGCTTTGCCTTTTTGCCCGTTATTGCATCGGCACAAATTATCACCTTTTTGGTGAGCAATAGCTTGGGAGCAAAAGATCCGGACGGTGCTAGTGCCAATATCAAAAAGGTCTTTGCATTAACGTGCATTACCCTGGTACCAGCGCTGCTTATACTTGCGTTTAATGCCCCATTTTTTATCAGCTTGTTTGATCCACGTGGCAAGATCACCGCCTTTGCAGGCACCGTATTGCCGGCCATCAGCATGCTTGTATTTTTTGACTTCACCCAAGTCGTTCTTGCTGGGGCCTTGCGCGGCGCTGGCGACGTTAAAACCGTTATGTGGAGCCGGTTCTTTGCATGCACGTGCTTCTTTGTACCGGTGTCATACGGCCTGGCCTCCATCCCTGGCCTAGCGCAGACAACGCGCTTTGTTCTGGTCTACGGCTCATTTTATATCACCACCGGCCTGATGGGCATCACCTACCTGTACCGTATCAAGAGTCATAAGTGGCAAAATCGCCAGGTTTAAGACCCCGAACCAAAGATGTGAAAACCCCGTACCATAGGGCGGTTGTTTATTCTTGCTTTCCATCGTAGAATGGTGAAAAGCAGATCCTCTATTTGGATCGCTACCTTAACATCGGGGATTATTATGAAAACAACAGCATTTCTCCTTAAAATAGTACTACTTGTCAGCATCGTGTGCTCATTCTCAGGGCCAATGGTGGCAGGCAAAAAGAAAGCGCTCAAAAAGCAACCTATCGCCAGCGCTCCAGCATGCAGTAGCAGTAGTGCCAATGCACTATCATGCGTTACCGACGATGCTAAAGCCATAGCGCTCAAAAATAATATTGTTAACATTCTCAAACGTGACGATATTCAAGCCGCCATCAAAGCTGCTGCCATCCAGGCTGCTATCGTAGTAGGATGCAATCTTGTAGAGCAGGCACTGCTATCAGTAGCGCCAGATAATGCACTTGTACCATACACACAAAGCCTCATGGCAAATACAACGGGCACAAGCGTGGATAACACCGTTAGCACCATTCCTTTAGCATTTGTTAGCACGACTATTGTGTCGGTACTGCAACGGCAGCTGAGCGCATTGAAACCAACCGATATTGGTCACAACATTGCTCATGCCTTTACCTACAATTTTTTAGCAAGCGCAACCAATCCATTCTCTTCTCAGGGAATTTTGAGCGCCATCAAAGGTGGCCTTGCAAGCTTTGCCATGGGCAGAGCGATTGGCGCCGTAAAACAAATAGCGCCAGCAAAAATATAATCACCCTTTCACATACCCACCCCTTGCCTCTTTGCTCGTTTGCCTATAAGCTTTTAGGACATAAATAGTTTATTAGGCGCTCAAAATGGTTCGAGACGCTGTTACGCAGCTCCTCACCACGAGCGCTGTTGAAAAGAACACCCATAAGCGCTCGTCCTGCCGTGCCCGCCGTAGCTTTATGCGAAGGCTGGGAGCTTGTCGAAGGATATGAGCGCTTGTTACTATCATAGCAAATACCCCAAGGATTAGGCATGGCCGAGTTTAGCAAAACAGAATTATTACACATAGCAAATCTATCTGCACTCAAACTGGAGGACGGCGAGATTGACCTTTTTGCGCAGCAAATACGGGCGATCTTAACCTACGTCGACCAGCTACAGCACATCTCCATAACGGCACAGGCCGAAGATGTCGGCAATATTAATGTCTTTAGAGAAGACGTCGCCGTCAGAAAAGACTGTACCGACATTGTAGCGCAGGCGCCAGAGACTGATGAAGGTTATTTTACCGTTCCCCAAATCCTTGATGCAGCATAATAAAGGCCACACGCATGAATCCTTTTATTACCCTCAAAGAGCTTAAAGCTAAGCTCGATCAAAAAGAACTATCAACCAAAGAGGTCATACGCTTTTACGGTGACCGTATCAAAAAATACCAACCAAAACTTAATGCCTTTATTGAGCACTTTGATGATGTCCAGGCACCGGACATCGCTGATAAAGGCCCATTGGCCGGCATCCCAATAGCAATTAAAGATAACATCTGCCAAAAAGGCCGAACCAACAGTGCCGGTTCAAAAATCCTGGCTAATTATCGTGCCCCTTACGACGCCACCGTCGTTGCGCACCTTAAAACTGCCGGTGCAGTATCCGTTGGCCGCAGCAACATGGACGAATTTGGTATGGGCGGTTCAGGCGAGTTTTCAGCCTATGGCCCTACCAAAAATCCGTGGAATACCGACCTAGTCCCAGGTGGCTCCAGCTCAGGATCGGGCGCCGCGGTAGCAGCCGGCTTAGTGCCGTGCGCATTGGGCACCGAAACAGGCGGCTCCGTTCGTTCACCTGCAACGTTTTGCAATCTTACCGGCCTTTATCCCACCTACGGCCTCAACTCCCGTTACGGCCTGATTGCATTCACCTCATCCACCGATCAGGTTGGCCTACTGACCAGAACGGTCTATGATAACGCCATGCTCCTATCGGTCACGGCAGGCAAGGACGAACGCGATGCAACATCGCTTGATGTTGCCAAAAAAGATTACACGATTGGCCTTGATGGCACCATCCCAGCAGGCCTTAAGATCGGCATTATCAAAGATGCTGTCGAAGCTGAAGGGATTGACCCTGAAGTTCGCGCTACCTTTTTGCAAGCGGTCGAGCAGCTTAAAAAGCTGGGAGCCACCATCTCCTACATTGATCTACCCAACCTAAAGTACGGCATCGCCCTGTACTTTATCATTAGCAGGGCAGAGGCAGCGTCTAACCTGTATCGCTACGATGGTAGTCTGTACGGTGCACGCAAAATGGACGCAACAAATCTTGCTGACATGTACCTAGGCACGCGCGATGAGGGCTTTGGTCAAGAGGTGAAACGTCGCATCTTAGTTGGTAATTACGTGCTGTCGGCAGGGCATAAAGATGCCTACTACAACAAAGCACAATCCATCCGAGCAATGCTACGTGCAGAGTTTAATGAGGCCTTCAAGGCCGTGGATCTGCTCATTAGCCCAACAGCACCGATGCTCCCTTTTGCCATTGGCGGACTTTCACAAGACCCTGTGGCCATGTATATGGCCGATTATTTCACCACGCCTAACTGCATCATTGGCACACCAGCGCTCGCAATTCCTGCAGGATTTTCAAAAAATAATCTGCCAATTGGCTTTCAATTTTTTGGTCCCCGCCTAAGTGAAGCGCTACTGTATAAAGTTGCCCACGCCTTTCAAGAAAGTACTGATTATCACCTCAAAACACCTGCTGGTTACGAATAGGCTGTTATGAACAACTCCTTTTGGCAAGAATCGATTAAGATCGAAAATTTAACCATCCCGCGCTTTATGGCCGCCCCGCTTGATGGCGTCACTGACTCGCCACTGCGTCAGCTTATTCGTCACTTCAGCCCAACTGAACTGCTGATGACCGAGATGCGCCACGTTGCCTGCGTCAGTAATGAGAAAGATGGCCGTACACTAAAATATGATCCGGTTGAACAGCCGCTGGCATTTCAATTTTCAGCCAACAAACTTGATTTCATCGATCAAGCGGTTGAAAAAGTTATTGCCGCCGGCTTTATCATGATCAACCTTAATTGCGGATGCCCTGCTCCCTGCGTTACCAAATCTGGTTCAGGATCGGCACTGATGGCCGACATCCCCCGCTTTATTCAGATCATTAATCAATTCACCAAGGCTATTAACGGCCGTGTGCCATTCACCGTCAAGATTCGTGCTGGCTATAAACAAAAAAATGCGCTTGAATTTGCAAAAGTTGCACAGGATCATGGCGCATCATCCATCATGATTCATCCGCGCACGCAGCCAGAAGGCTTTACGTCACGTCTTGATTTTGACTTGGCACGCCAAGTGAAAGAGGCTTTAAGCGTGCCAGTTGTTTTTTCTGGCAATATCAATAGCTTTGCGCATGCCAAACGCGTGCATGAATTAACTGGCGTCGACGGCTTTATGATTGGCCGTGCACTCTGGGGCGCACCGTGGAAAATGCGCGAAATTACTGATGCGGCGCAAGACAAAGTATTTACGGTGGATACGTCGTTGGCACTTGATTACGCTCTCAAACACCTAGATCTTAATCTTCAGTGCTTTGGCCCACGCGGCTTTATTCCATTCAAAAAGCAGTTGCCTCAGTACATTCGTAGCGTTCATGATGCATCCACCTGGCGTGGACGGTTATTGCAGACGCAATCAGCTGATGATATGCGGGCAATGTTACAAGAACTTGTACAGCCAACACAGAGACAGACCTCTGGTATTAGTATCTAATGCACAAAAACCGTTCGCCCCGATGGAGGCTTGTTTCAAGCCGAGTAGAGGGGTGCGAACGATGATCGGAGATCACATGTCCTTTATAAAAACAGGCCTGAAAGTCGCCCTCACTATAGGCCTCCTGTTTTTTATTGCCCACAAAGTATTCTTCTTCAAGAACGGCATCCTGGAACGCATGGCCGCCACTACCGCCTATCCATTTTTGTGGACATCCAGCAAAGTAAGTGCAACCATCAAGCAGTATACCGATAAAAAAGAATCGTATGCTTCGCTCTATGCTCAGCACCAAAAACTTAAGCAAGACTATGCTGACATGCTTGACCAGGTCATTGCACTACAGGCAACACAACGGCACTATGATACCATCAAAGAGCTGCTCGATTTTAAGCAGCGTTACCATCTTGATTCATCACTCATTGCATCGGTCATGGTCAGAGTCATTAATCCTGAAGAGCATTATTTTTTAGTCAATCGTGGCACCAAGCATGGCGTGCGCAAAGATATGATTGCCCTGCACCAATTTCATATCGTGGGACGCGTTGAACAGGCCTATGACGCTTATAGCAAGGTGATTTTAATTACCGACCAGCGCAGCAAAGTGTCCGCCTATACCAATAAAACAAAAGCCCCTGGCATCATTCGCGGCCAGAACAATCCGCATAAATTCCATCTGACCTATGTCAGCCATCTGTTTACGATTGAAGATGGTGACATTATCCAGTCCAGCGGCCAGGGACTAATATTTCCTGAAGGCTTTTGCCTAGGCAGAATTGTGATGCACTCACTAAAAGACAAGGAGTTGTATCACTACATCGAAGTAAAGCCACTGATCAATATGAGCACGATTGAGTCATGCATTCTGGCCGATTATGCAAGTGTGAACACACTCTTTGCTAGTCCGCAAAAAGATACCAGCCAGGCCTAAGACTATCTCAATACCGTTGCCCTCTCTTTATGCCCCATGCCATAATTGAAAAAATTTGATATCGTTAAAAAAGAAGGGGCTGGGGAACATGAAGTTTTTGGGGACTTGTAGAAAAATCATCGCACTATTGTCAGTGATCTTATTACCCACACTCGCTATGCAAGGAACAGCCAAGAAAAGAGTTGTGCAGAAAAAGGTGGCCGCTGCAAAAAAGATGACCATCGCCAAAGCGACCCAAGAACAACGCAATGCGGCCAAGAAAAAACAAGTTATCAAGCAGCAAAAGCCAGCTAAGCTACCAACCAAACCAGTCATGACTATAACCCAAAAGCCGCTCGCTCTTTCGGCGCAGGACCTTGCACAGGCTACTGCATATGCCACGGCGCTGGGTACTGCAATACAACCATCTGGTCAAGAACAACAATTTAATAGGCTTATACTGCTGCTGGACCCACATAATCTTGAATTAAACGGCTCAGCTGGTCCAGCAATAACCAGTGACCTTATTGTAGGTCTCCATGATCAAACAGCTGCTATCATTGTATCGCGCAGCCTGATTATACATTACTTAAAACTAGCACAATGTGAAACCGCAGATGCAAACAAGGGATACGTTGCTCTTTTCTTTGAGAACAACAATTGGGATAAACAATGGAATAAATATTATTCACAAACCGGTGACCTTATGCTCCTAATACCAAAAAATGCACCGCTATTGTCACACGCCTTTAAGCTTAATACGCTGACTAAGACCACCCTAACAAGCTCTGAGTATACAAAGGCTCAATCTTCATTAGCCCTCGCGCGCAATAATGAGAATGCTACATTTGTTACCAAAAAGAGTCTTCTAGCCCGGTTGCAAAACTATCTACAATCGCTTGCCCCCATAGATTATGTTGCTCCCTGTAAGGATAATGATAATGCTACATTTGTTATCAAAAAAGGTCTTCTAGCCAGATGGCACCACTATCTACAATCGCTCGCTCCCATTGATTATGTTGATCCCGATGATGTTATCAATGGTATCAAGAACCTACTACTTCCTACTGCTGCCCTTAGCAAAAAAACTACAAACAACATTCCAGCCTGGCTTGTATACAGTAGTGGTCATGGATCACTGGCCTCACCGTCCCCTGGATCAGAATCGGCGACCGCATCCGCAGCACATGTATTGGGAATGCCTTTTAATAATGCGATACAATTACTAACACTGTTTAACAACAATCTTAATCAACCAGCCTACGCTAATACGGCATTTTTTTACATAATGACCTGCTATTCAGGCGGTTACAATCAAGCCTTTCTCAATGCAGCACTCGATAGAATCAACCCCAATTACCTTGTTGTTACACAGGGAGCCCCCGATAAAACAACTGGCAACTATATGTGGCTTAAAGTAAGCGCAAAAAATCCTACTGGCACAGAACCAAGCACGCCTCAAACGGTAACCCCTAATATTAGTTTTACTAAGTTTTTTGATGGGGTAACAGCATATTTAACCTATAAACCAATCGCGGGCGGTAAAGCCCCAACACTTGGTGCTGCTATAGAAAAAATGAGCGGATATAAACATCTTTACAGTCAACCCTTCGTTCGCATTCCCAATGTGGGCACCTTTCAAGCATTTAGCGTTAACCAAGACATTAAGGTGCTAACCAAAGCTCTTGTGAAATCCTATGCACTTGCCAATCAAACCACAGTAATCGACTTCTCTAACTGTGGCGCAGTTCTCGTATCTGCTCAATGGGTGTACAATCCCTTGCGAATCCCGTCTAATGCAGCGCTGGTATCATTACTTGTGCCACCAGTACAACAAAGCAATTTCGCCAATAAAATTTACAGCATTCAACCTGCCTCCTATAAGCTAGAGATCGCCGCTACAGCCGTGCCTACGCATTTCTTTAGAGAGATACAACTAAAACCATTTTATTCCTTTTATCCCTTAATGAATATACAAAATCAAACTGTTTCAAATACTTCAAAAATTTTATTTAGTCGTCTGGAAGATTTTGTCCGTGAGCTTATGTTTCATCATGGGGCCTATTGCAAGCGATACCTTATCGAGCAACTAAACATTATAACGCCAGATAATGTCGTCAGTACCACAGATGAAGGAATGCTCAATAACATACTCATAACGGCATGTGGAAGTAAAACGGGTGACTATTCTGTCAAGGTTTCTGTCATATTTTGCTATCAGAACAAGGTATACACACTAAGTGTAACAGCCAAGGACAGTAGGAATTATTCGGCATTCGGCGCATTCGCCAATCCAGCATCATACGAGACATCGACCAGCGCAGCAACCTTAAACAATCAATTCAACAACCAAGTAACTGCATTGCAACAAGCGCTTGAAAAGGCGGGAGAGCCGGCTGATATCCAACCCTTAGATTTTATAAAAGGCAAGACAAGGGCTGCTGCATCAAAAGCAGAAGCGGAGAACCAGTAAAATTGTACAAAGGAGGTGGGGCATGGGCTCCGCCTCAAAAAAGCTTACAACCCTGGCCCTTTGCCAACATTATTGGTATAATAAATTCTCTTCTATGCGCCTGTAGCTCAATTGGTTGTAGAAAAATAAGGCAGTCTATGAAAATTCGATTTAAAATCGATAAGACCAAAGAATTTCAACAATGGTTTGATACGCAGACTGAAAAAGAGCGTATGCAAATCGATGGACGCTTATCTAACATCGAGTGCTACGGTCACTTTGGAGTGTATAAAGACTTGGAAGATGATATCTCTGAGCTGAAGTGGCTCAATGGCCGGCGTGTTTATTATTCGTATATTCAAGAGCTTAATATTTTACTTTTGTTAGGGGGAAATAAGAATGGTCAAGACAAAGACATTACCAAAGCAAAAAAAATCTTCAAAAAATACATCAACATTAACGCTTAAAAAAAACGCTAAGGTTATTGCACACAACCCAACAAAAGCCCTATTGGATGAGGATCGCCTTGGAAGAGCCATTTGGGAATGTCTCAAAAATAATGATCCTGCAGGGGTTGTTGAAGTGATAGAAATATATTTGGATGCTGTAAACAAAAGCCATACTAGCACTGACTTTGAAAAAGAATTTAAATTTAAGGCAAAGAATCCGACGGTCAAAACACTTGCCAGCGTTGTACATGATATCCAGAAAGCCCACGCTTAAAAAACAGCTTTATTCTGATCAACATGAGCACGATTGAGTCATGCATACTGGCCGATTATGCGAGCGTGAATACACTCTTTGCAAGTCCGCAAAAAGATACCAGCCAGGCCTAAAAGATCATAAGCAGAGCGGAGCGGCAGATTGCAATGAATTGCAATCTGCCGCTCCGCTCTGCTATTTTTTTAATTAATGCCATTTTCATGACAATGGCATTGTGGTATAAATTTTTTTCAAAAGAAGGGGCTGGGAAATGAAATTTTTAGGGACATTTTGCAAAGGCATGGTTGTGTCGCTGTTAATGCTACTCTTACCGACAGCTAATGTACAAAGCATGGTCAAGAAAAAGGCAGCTCAGAAAAAAGCGGTGATTATAAAAAAGAAGCCCGCTGTAAAAACGATCAAAAAGGCACGTGGGCCTATTAAAAAAAAAGTTATCAAGCCGCAGAAGAAGACAGCTAAAAAAGGGCCGATAAAAATCGTTAAAAAGCTAGCAAAGAAACCGGTAAAAAAGGTTATCAAAGTCGCAAAAAAACCGGCGGGTAAAAAGGCTCCCGTAAAAAAGGTTGCGACAAAAAAAACGGTACCGCCTTCAAGGCCTGCTTCTCCGATAACAAGGTCCATCACACCAATAATACAACCGATACCAGATGAACCGGTAACCCCGGCACCAATGCATACAGAACCGGTAAAATCTTCAAGACCTGCTCATCCGGTAACAAGATCCGCCATGCCAATAATACGACCAGTACCAGATGAACCGGTAACCCAGATGCCTATGCGCACACAACCGGTTAGATCGGCACCAGCTCCCACTAGGCCACCGCAACAACCAGCCAAACATCATATCCCAACTGCACCCAAGCTAATAAGCAAGCCAACTCGACCACATATTTCCAAGTCGCCAACATCAAAGATTTCTCAGATACCTCCTCAACAACAACGACAGTTTAACCGGCTCATGATATTTTTAGATGCCACCAAGGTTGAATCGAGCATATTAAGCATATCTGGAGCATTAACACAGGAGTTTGTTATAGCAATGCGTGATTGTGCATCAGCGGTTTTAGCTACACGTAGCGTAATTTACAACTATTTGCTAGCAGCAAGAGTGGGAGTTAGTGCGGATGAAAAAACTGCTGAGTTTAAAATTGCATCTGACTTCTTTACCACTAATTGGGGCATGCAATGGGACAAGTACTATGCAGAAGAAGGTGATCTTGTCCTCTTAATTCCAAAAAATAGTCCTCTATTATCCGCCGCCTTTAGACTCGACACACTCAAAAAGATTGACCCTGCCTCCGATACACGTGAGCTCTATTCAGGCAACACTAAATTTTCACTTCAAGGCACATACGCAAACCTACAAGCAGAATTATCCTCAACTCAAGATAATGATGCTAGACTTAAAAGCAAAAATAAGTTTGTTGGTATGTGGATGCAGGCTGTAGGCATAGCTCTTAACCCCGCTAAGCCAACAGCTGTCATAAATAGCATTAAAACTATGCTAATCCGTACCCAGGAACCATCTAATAATACCCCTGCATGGCTTGTCTATGCTGTTGGACATGGATCATCAGCTTTAACCCAATCAAGGTATGGCCCTACACAACAAGAACCACCGTATTCTGCCCAGCCATCTTCAGCAAATATTTTAGGCTTGCCGTTTAATAATGCTGTGCAATTACTCAGCATTTTTAACAACAGTATTAATGCAGACTCATATATAAATACGGCACTTTTTTGTGTCACAACATGCTATATCGGCGGCTACAACCAAGCCTTTGTTAACGCAGCCCTTGATAGAATTAACCCCCAATATATGGTGGTCACACGAGGCGTAACTGATAGACCTTCTATTGCAGCCCCAGACGATACGGCAAATTTTAGAAAGTTTTTTGATGGGCTTGAGGCATATTTTAACTATCACCCACGCCCTGGACAATCTGCCCCAACACTCGGTATGGCGCTTAAAAATATTGCACATAGTGATATATCTCTGCCTCCAGACATGCCTAGTGCCGGACTAATTACATCAACCCAAATTATCAACCAGGCATACGTACGCATCCCTAATGTTGGCACTTTTCAAGCATTCTCTGTCGATAAACAGGTCAAGAATCTTACCAAAGCACAGGTAAAATCTTATGCACTTGTCAATCAGCAAAAAGCTATTGATCTCTCTGGGTACAACGCTGTTACTATCGCTGCTTCATGGATATACAACCCTCTCCTAATCGGACAAGCTACAGCCCTTATATCACTGCTTACACCGCCAATTCAAAAAGGTAATGATAAACTTTTCAGCATTAGACCAGAATCATATACACTTCAGGTTGCTCCAACAGGCGTTCCTACACATTTTTTTAATGAAATACGACTTAAAACTATTCGCTATTTTGATAAAACAACACCACAAGAAGAGCTTGAAAAACGTCTATTTCAGGCTTTACACGTGTTCCTAGCCCAACTTATGAACTATCATAGTGTGTATAAAAAAGGTTATCTGATCAAAAAGCTGAGTATTGTAGATTTTCATAACATTGGCACTATTACAAATGCTGGCATTATAAATAACCTTTCGATGGTAGCATATGCTGCTAGTAGCGCTAGAGAGGGATCTCTGATAATTGCGTTCTCCCATAACAATAAGAACTTCATAAAAAGTATAACACTACCACGCTCAACATCAACATCTCAACTTGGAAACCCATCATACAATAATCTTGAGACGTTTAGTGATCCAACTTCGTATGAAACATCGTCTGACTCTGCAACCTTAAACAATCAATTCAACAACCAAGTAACTGCATTGCAACAAGCGCTTGAAAAGGCGGGAGAGCCGACTACTATCAAACCGTTAACATTCAAAAAATCGAAATAATAGCTCAGATGAGGTGGGGCACGGGCTCCGCCTCAAAAATTAGACTTTTTTATTGATGTCCTGGCCTTGATAAAGCCTACATGCTACAATGACACAAGGCCAATAGGGTACCCGGGATTAAACCATAGATATGGGAAAAAACAATGAAAAAGCTACTTTTTACCGGCACAAGTGATTATAAAAAACTTATTGAGGGTGGCTATTACTATGTTGACAAAACACTTTTAATTAAAGAATTGTTGACCATAGGAGGAGAGGTAACGCTTATTTGCCGGCCGCGCAGGTTTGGCAAGACCCTTAACCTTTCAATGTTGCGCTATTTTTTTGAAAAACCACTTCAACGTTCTGGAGATCAAACAGAAACTGATACAAGCCATCTTTTTACTAATACTGCAATCTGGCAAGAGCCACAATACCGTGTTTTACAAGGACAAAGCCCTGTAATCTTTATAACATTTAGAGCAGTTAAAGAAGATACGTGGGAATCTGCGTACAAAAAATTGTGCCAAATTATTGTTGCTGAAATTGAGAGGCTCTCGGTCATATACATCAAGCATATGCGACAAAGTGAGAAGTTATTGTATCAAAAATTTATTAGCGGTACGGCCGATCAGGTAGAGTTTGAACAATCATTAGAATGGCTTACAACAGTGCTTCAAAGAGCAACGGGGAAAAATGTCTTTGTTTTTCTTGATGAATATGATGCTCCTATTCATCAAGCCTATACAGAAGGCTACTACGATAAAATGGTTAAGTTCATGCGTGGATTCTTTACTGCAGGACTCAAGGATAATACGAATCTTGATCGAGCAATGTTGACCGGCATTTTACGTACAGCAAAAGAGGGAATATTCTCAGGCCTTAATAATCCATCTGTCTGTACGTTACCATCGGATTATTTTACAGATAAGTTCGGCTTTGTCGCCCAAGAAGTTGATGCGCTTATAAAAAACCAAGAGATAACCATATCACTTGGTGCTATTAAAGAGTGGTACAACGGTTATCGCACCGGAGAAGACACTCTGGTCTATAATCCATGGTCAATTATAGAATGTGCAAAAAACAAAGGTCGGCTGCTAACCTATTGGGTAAATACAAGTGACAACAAACTCATTAAACGAATCATCACAAATTCTAGCCTGCAGGTCAAAAAAGAATTAGGCGACCTGCTTTCTGACGTTCCCGTCAATAAAGAAATTGGTGATGCATTTGTATTTCCTGGTGTTGAACAAAATCAAATGGCCCTATGGAGCCTTTTAATGTTTAGTGGTTACATCACGTACTCGCACCGTGAAATTACAGAGAGTGGCAAATATTCTTGCTCACTTGCAATCCCCAATAACGAAATAAAATCACTGTATAAAGACCTTCTCATCGCTATCTTCAACGAATCATTAAAAACTGTCACCCATGACTACATGGTAAACGCTCTAATAGACGGCAAAACAGAGATGTTTTCAAAAATGCTTTCTGATTTTGTTATGAATAGCATGAGTTTTTATGAGTTTGCTGAAGATGAGCCTGAAAAAAGCTATCACATTTTTTTCATGGGACTTCTGGCATTTCTTGAGAGTACCTACGCTATTCGATCTAACCGGGAGTCAGGCACAGGGCGCTTTGATATCATGCTTATTCCAAGCGATAAAACGAAATTTGGAATCATCCTTGAGTTTAAAAAATCTGATTCTAACCAAAAAGCAGCTTTTGACAGGGCGATTAATGATGCGTTTACACAGGTTAAAGAGTCACATTATGTGTCTGAGCTGCATGCCCAGTCGGTTACAAAAATTATTACCTATGCAATTGCATTTCGTGGTAAAGAGCTCGTCATAAAATACACAATAAGCCCTGACGGCAGCGCCCTCGTTTCAGCTTAGCCCTACAATACCGTTGCCCCTCTGTATGCCCCATGCCATAATTTAAGGCAAAGAATCCGACGGTCAAAACACTTGCCAGCGTTGTGCATGATATCCAGAAAGCCCATGCTTAAAAAAGCTCATCGCCTCTAGCCTTTTGGCTACATTTTGGTATAATGGACTCTCTTTAATGCGCCTGTAGCTCAATTGGATAGAGTAACGGACTTCGAATCCGCAGGTTGCAGGTTCGAGTCCTGCCAGGCGCACCATACTTCGCTCCTACGGAGCTTCGTATGGCACGGCCAGCATATATTGATAACGAAAAAAATTTCAACCAATAAGCGAAGGCTTTCGGCGACTTGTACCGCCAATGCCAAGGCATTGGTCGGAGTGGTAAGTTAAAAAGCCTTATTCAATCTTAACTCCTTCACTCCTTTAAGCTTAAATAGCCACGTGTACTTTGAAAATCTGGTTCTGGTAGTGCCTTTTCCAAGAAACGCTTTTGGTAAAATCTGGCGTAGCCGGTAAAAAGGGAGAATGCTGCAATGAAAGTATCTATCATTTATAAAGACAACGAAAAAGACAAAGTAAACGTCACCGTAACGTATGATGATTTATGGGATGGGGATGTCACCCTTGCGCGTGTTATTTATCCGTTTCTGAAAAAATATCGCAAAATGTATGATCGACGAAAATGGTATATGGGGCACCCTATGGACTTTGCTTCCGATCCAACAAAACCTGACGGCCCTGATAATCCTGACAGATTTAACGAGTGGTTAGAATGCTTGGATAAAATGGTTTACTCTTTTGAGTGGATAGCCAAGAAGCGTGATTGGGATGGACCTGAGCAAAAAGCATTTTTTAAAGAATGTGATAGGTTGCTCAAGCTGCATAAAAAGGAGTTAGAAGCATTATCAATACTGGATAAGGAACGCTTTGCCAAAGCCAAAAAATCTACATCATTATCTTCTTTGAAATGGGACCGACGTTTTGAGATTTTACAACCAGTACATGAAACCTTTTGGCCAAAATTTGATGCGCACCGTCAAAAAATACAAGAGGGCATAGACTTATTTGCCAAATATTTTGGGAGCTTTTGGTTGTAGCATGCTGTAGCGCCAAATGCTTGAACATTATGGTCTTATGTAATTTTTGCAACAGCCGTTGCAACATTTTAACAGAGATATTTCCCTCAAAAGGAGCGTGCCATGCTTACAAAGGAAAATTTACTTAACCGCATCACTGTTGACCCTACCATTATGCTTGGAAAGCCCGTGATTAAAGGAACGCGCATGACCGTACAATTTATCCTTAACCTTCTTGCCCAATGGTTGTTGGGTTGAATCCTTTACCTACAGTGAACATGCGTGATGCTTATCTAATAAAAGCATTAGCCAAATTTTCTTTCACCTCCGGAGCGGTATCTGGTGGCTTAGCCTCTTGCTACACACTCACTATTTCCTGTTAACTCTTCCATGCTCAATATCCCCTATCCAGGAAGTAATCCTATGAATATCAAGCGCGTTATAATCAACCACATTGAGTAATTTAATCTGGTATATCTGATACGCTATAAAGCAGAAGACTCCAAAGGAAAAATATTCCAACCAGACCCTTTTCGGCGATCCGTTAGCATCGCCCTCCAGCCTGGCAATACGCCCTTCCAGACTGCTGATATACATGGCCACCTGTTCACGTTGAGCAATGCTCATATCCTTCTGATGACTTATCATTTCTTGCATAATTTCATGCAAAGAGGGTTGCGCCTGTTCATCAGCAACAACTGTATCAACCGGACCTGAACCGCCAGTGACAGCAGAAGCGTTTGCGGATATAAATGCCACGCAAGCTAGATAAAAAACAGATATCAGTTTCATAAAAATCCCATACAATATTAAGAAGCAACAGTTCAAGAAATGTACGGCAAGTCTAGCAAAAGTGCTTTGTTTTACAACAAAAATTTCATTTACGAAAATTCTAAGGGACGCAATAGAAAAGGCCTGTTAGATCATAGCCCAACAAGCCCTTGTACGATTTTATTCTTCTTTGCCCATCACCAAAATAGTCTCAATGATGATGTGGTTATTCTGTAAAACACCCTGATGATCATGCTAGTAATTATCAAGCTTCAAAGTCAAGGTGCTGGACCTTTTCAATAAATCATCGCCTTGTAAATTCACAGGTAGTGTGGCTATGTCAAAAAACGCTTGCATTGCGCTTAAGCGAACGGTAAACTCTGTTTCACCGTAGTGAAGACTGTCCGGCAAAACCTTTAAGGGGATCTGATCATGATGAAACTAATCCTTCTATCAACACTCTTGGCAACAGGCACAGCATTGCCGCCAACAAACAATGGAAATGTATCTTCTGCCCTAGAGATACAAGGTGCTGGACCGCTTATCCAAGCCCTTGACTCGTTAGTCTCTACAAACGACTATGCTGATTTTTCTCACATTAATGGTGAAGCTGAAGCAGCGTCTTTTAGTACCAGTCAAAATTCGTTTGAAACAGTCACAGAAGAAGGAATGCGACATTTTAAGGTAATTGATCGCATCCTGATCAGTCTAGGAAAACTTAATGGTATTAGAATATCTAAGATAGGAGAAAATTATTGGGCTAGATCTTGGCCTATATGCAATCCTTTCTCTAGGCAAACCAAACAAGGCTTATTCTTAGAGTATTTGGATGGCGTTCCTCACGCATTATGGACACCATGGGGCGAAATCATGCTTTTTCTCATCGATTCACCAGACTCTAGACGACAACCGGAAGATGCCGTTATTGAAAAACTTTTTCCTCGCATGAAAATTGAAATGTATATGGCAAGAAGTAAAGGAGGGCTACTACCTAGGTATGTTGGCCCTATTTATAAAATTCTTGCACTCGATGATACGACCCTACCAGAGCCAATCAAACAAGATGAAGATTCTTATATGTCGCCTGAACTCTCAGAACAGGTATGGAAAGATATGGAACTCGCATGATGTTACAATATTGTGCCGAGCCTTTAGTCCTGAGCCCTGCCGAAGCGGTCAGGTGGATAGAGCGACCCTTCGACTACGCTCAGGGCAGTCGGGATACTGAACTAGGCCACACAGGTTCGAGTCCTACCAAATGACGATTATTATAGTTTCCCTTCATAGACCAATAAAAATACGCTATCATATAAAAATATTGTGCCTATAGCTCAGGTGGATAGAGCGAGCGATTCCTAATCGCTAGGCCACAGGTTCGAGTCCTGTTAGGCACACCATAGTTTACGATCAGAACATTCTAAGATCAAATCGAAGGGCTTATGCACGTCGTAGACGAGGTTTTCATCTTTAAGAACCAAGTTCGAGAGTATCAGCTTAATAATTTTCCTTTTTTCCTCTACTTCAGAACCAACGAATAGTTCATATGCACGACATGATAGATCTAGAAGGTACTTTGACGTAATGTAATAGTTATCTTCTGCCTCTTGAAGCTGCTCTAGCCGCAGGGTGATTTCACCGATTTGAGATCGTAAGGTTTGGTAAAACCTGTCATAGTCGCTCTCAGTAATTCTCCCCTTGAGTTTATCCAGGTAAAGATTGTCCAACATTTTGGTCAGTGTTCCTTGCTCTCGTGTGCACTGGTCAAACTGGGCATTATGAAATTCAATCTTATTTTTATGAAGCTCGCTAAGAGTATCGATCGTTTGCGTTAAAATTTCTTGGGACATACGTAATTGCTTTAGTATTGCTTCTATCTGCAGGGTGATTGCTTCTTCACGAAGCCATTTTGCACCATGCCTGCCATTATATTGTGTGCAGTGGTAATAGACGTAGCCCTTATGCTTTTCAGGCGTTATAGCCAGACCACAATCTGCACAGCGAATCATGCCGCGATAAATGTATGGACGCCCCACAAGCTTGTACTGTTGTTTCTTAAAACTGTTTTTCACGTTTTGCACCGCATCAAAAGTTTGCTGAGAAATAATAGGCGAATAGCGATGGGGATACAGCTTCCCTTTGCATAACATTACACCATGATAAAAGGGATTGCTCAAGACAGTATGCAGAAAGCCTTTTGACCATACAATGCCATGGTCCCCCTTTAATTTTTTGCACAATGATTCCATCGAATAGACGCCAGAGCCATACAGATCAAATGCTTTTCGTACAATAAGGGCTTTGTAGTCATCGGCTATGATATTTTTTTCTTCATCTGTTTTTATATATTTGTAACCGTAGGGAGCTCTACCAACCCATTCACCGTTTCGCAACTTTTGTTCAATGGCTCTTTTTACGTTATCGCTGATGGCATCTGAATAATACTTGGCCAGCCCAAGGCTGATACCGAACTGAAATTTCTCTGTCGCTGAAATGCTACCATTAATGATTTGGTTATCTGAAACAAAATGCAGTTCAAGCTCATCTTGCAAAGCTTTTTGGTACAATACTGAAATACGCTTATCAAATATGTTGCGCGATAACCGATCAACTTTATCGCAACAGACTGCAATTTTTTCTTTGCATCCAATGATGAAATCGATGATTTGGTCAAATTCATTACGTTGGTTAGTATAGGCGCTTTCATCAAAACTAAAACTGCGCATGATACTAAAATTTTTGCTATGGCAGTATCGTTCTAGTCGTGCCACTTGTGCTGGTAAAGAGTTGCCAGCTTCTCGTTGCTCTTCCGTGCTGACGCGTGCGATGAGGATGGCCTTCATGCTATGTGCTCTCCATAAAGATGATTAGATTTTTTACGTAACCATTGTAGAGGAGCTTTATAATTACACAAGCATTCCTTAAGGACTTTTTATCGCCTCAAATTTTTCAAGCTGCTCTCTGATAACCAGCAACGGCGACGGTGCCGCCGGCAGCTTAACCTTCTGTGCGTCCGCCATCAATCGGTACCAGCTTCGTGGATTGTAGCGCGCAAACATGGCGCGCAATTCACGCGGGCTGAGTATATCAAGCGCTTTTTTTAATCCAAACATCTGCAAAATCTGCTTGGGACCTAGATCAGGATTATTCATGACTAGACCAGCAAGCAGCGCCGTATCGTTGGGCGCACGAAAATCGAGCAGGGCGAAGCGTTTACTTTCAAGCTCATCAAGATAGTGCAGCAGCACTTTTTTCGAGATCGCTGGCTTAAAAAGTTTTTTAAACGTCAGATCAACCTTGATGTTCAATTGCTTAAACAGCTGCTTGATTTTCTGTCGTCTGTTCAGACGCACTTCCATACGCAGTACCTCAAGCTTACCTCCTGTACGCAGCGTATCCAACAAAGAAAGCTGCAAAGTGCCATCAGCCTCGATTGCTCGCTTGCTGCTCACCTTTGTTTGCTCAAGATCTTTAATCTTATCGTAGAAGACCACCTCATAGGCGTTACAGTGCCACTTGTAGCTGTGACCAGCATTGCGATAATCGGTCTGGTTAATATCCAGCGACAGCTTGGCATTGGCCTCTTTGATCTTGTTGATGTAGTGAAACGGTGTTGACCCGTCAGTCAGTTTGATATTTTTTGAGTAATGAACTACAGACACCGGCGCCCGTGCCAGGAGTGCCGGCGTGGTGATAACCCCCATGCCGGCCAGCACAACAACCAGTTTTTCTGCTACCGGCGTAAAATCTTTAAAGCGCAGCTCAGCAAAGTTGTTGCCGAATAATAACTTGGGTAATGACAGTTCAATCCTTAGCGTGATCTCACGCACGCCCTGCCAATCAATTCTATTGGATAGTGTCAGCCGCGGCTTGTAAATGCCCTTCAACAGTTCTTTCTTAGTCCTGTTTTGTTTGGATACCAGCGCACGACGCGGCTTGAATGCATCGGCGCATGCCCATGCCGCTGATGGTGTAAACCGATCAGGATCGCTAATGGTGTACATGCTGTGCGGTAACATAAGAACTATGGTGTCGATCATGCGTTGCCATTCCTGCACCCTGCACAATCCTATGCATAGCCATGGTGCCTATTGAAGTTGATATCATGCTATTGCGCGCCACCACCCTAACAACCGTGTGGCTGATACAGGATAAAAGACTTTCAGATAAAGACAAGGCCCTCATGGTATATGCGGGCCTTATTTTTTTTCGCGTCGCTTTTTTGCGTTGCTGGGTGGTGGGACGACTTGCATGCTTAACGGCAGCGTGCCGCAATAGCCTCCTATCAACCGCGATCAAAATTTCAAACAGCGCTGCAATTCTCTTCAGTTCATCAGCAGACAGCACAATGCTGCTGCGTACAATCTTTTCATTCATACTACTAACGTACCTGATCGTACCCTCACGACGTGAAGACAGATCTATCATTAAAAATTTATTGGGATATAAGAAAACTATTTTTTTGTGAGGATGCGGCTTGTTTACCGTGTGTGTAACACGGTCGCCTGCTCATAGTGATAAGACGAGAGCCACGCAATCAACGTCGTTAGATACGACAAGGATATGCACAATTGCATGGGTTTCATGATATTACTCTCTCTTCTTTTTTGAATAAACTTTTACAAGGCTAAAAACTATTATATGCAATTTTATGGTAAGCGCAAGCAGCTCGTGCAAGAGATAATGACACTATCAGAAAATGATACGAGCCATCAGCTGCACTTCCCAGCTGGTATCACTGTTGATAAAGACCAACGTCCAGCGTAACCGTAACCTCATCGCATTGTATAGGCCTGACACGGGAAGTGGGTGTTGTTGCATTATTGGTGTGCCAACAAGCAAAGCCACCAACATTCACCGCCACATGCGTTAGGCTGGGCGTAATATCCTTTATAACCCATACACCCCTATCTGTTTTTATCATCGATAGTGTTGCACGACCGCTCATGGCAATGCTGACATTTGCATGGCAAGTGATGGGTGCTCGTACGATCAAGCATGATACTAAAAACATTCTAAATATGTTCTTCATCTTTCAAGTATGGTGATCCATTGCGCGAAGTCAATGTGGTTTCATCAGAAAGACAGTGCTGAATGGGCATTAAAAAATCTTTTCGCCTTGGCTTTGACCAT
>JABCZU010000002.1 GCA_013289515.1 Candidatus Babelota bacterium
TCTGCGCCACCGTTTTATTACCTGCAAGCAAATCGGCCAAAAGGCAGCGGTTGTAGGGCATTTGAGCTTCGGCTGTTAGGAAAATAATTGTCGCCTCTTTATCAAGATCACGAAGCTTTATGGCCGCACCAAGGCCGGCGGCGCTGGTGCCAATGATAACGTATGTGTGTTTCATACTTTATCTTCGCTAAATTCTATACCTTCAAACACTTCAAAGGTACAATCCTCTTTCCACGTATCACGAGCAAAGCCTGCTTTTAAGCTCAGCTGCTCCAGCGTCGTCTCCAAATTCCATCGTTGGCCAAGCGGTACCTGTGGCAGAAATAGTGATGAGCCGATGACATTGTTTTGCTTATCATACTTGTACAAAATTATGCCGTGCTTACCCAGTACAATATCCTGAACGGTAGCGATCTTTTGCGGTCGGCTTAGCAGCGAAATTTCTATAACAACATTAGCAAGCTCTTTTTCTGTCAGCGGCGAAAAACGATTGTCTGCAAAGGCGGCAGCTTTTGCCATCTGGGCAATGGTAAAGTACAATGGCTCCTCTGCTAGTACGCGTCCAATGCACCCACGTAATTGTCCATCTTTGGTGTGCAGTGTAACAAAGGTACCAAGTGGCGCTTCCAGGAGCGGCGTTAACATTGGGTATAAGAGGACCGCTTCTTTTTTAGTATCATCAGGCGCAAAATGATTTTCAAGTATGTGGCGCGCAAAGTGCAGCAGCGACTGCTTTTCATAGCCGGTTAAGCGTGCGTAGAGTGGAGCATTGGTGGCTACAGGTGTTAGGGCGATGCCAAGATAGCTGACACTGCTTTGCGCTGCCTTGTCAGGGACGTCTTGATAAAGCTTGGCCGTATCAATGAGGCTATGTTCGCGTGCCAATTGCATTTGTGCTGAGGTGTAATAGCCGGTGAGTGCAACCTGCAGTGGCGGCAGGGCGCCCAATTCTTGCAGTGCCAGCAGGACCTTAATTGGCTCCTGTCCACACACCGTTGCACCGGTTTTTTTCAGTGCTTCGCAAAACCCGGCTACTGAGTGTGAAGCAATAGGGCGCAGGGCAAGCGAGTCCAGGCGGCGGACACAGTCGCTCAGGTGTGAATCAAAAATGGTGTACGAAAAATCAGGGCCATAATGCACAAAGTCTGAGCTGACGACAACCAGTGTTGTCGGATCGATAATCTCTTTAAGCGTTGTGGCGACCTGATAAAGATCGTTCTTGTTAACATGGCCAACAATGAGCGGGACGATGGTAAAGTCGGCAATGGTTTTCTGTAAAAAAGGCAGCTGCATTTCAATGGCATGTTCATGCGCATGAGCCTCAGGCATTACCTGAAAACGCTTATCTTTCTTTATCGTGTGCATAGCTTGATGATCAACGGGAACGGTACCAAAAACGGTTTTGTACTCTGTGTATACAGGTACGGCGACACCATTAAGAAATACTTTATGTGCTGGTGATAAGATAATGACGCGCTTGATCGCTGTGTTCTTTTCTGGCGATTTCCCTGCCTCATTCTTGTCAAAGAGTGCTTGGTATGCCGTGGCTGCACACAGACCAGAGTAGTAATAGCCGGCGTGAGGGACAATAAGTGCGGTTGGTCTTATGTCAGCAGGTATGGCAAAAGATTGTTGCGCTGTCTGAAAATAATAATCCAGTTCCTGCGTGAGCTCTTTTTGATTGTGATTGTACCAACCTTCAGGTAGGACCGATTCTTGAACCACGGTTGGCGGTTTTGGTAGTGGGGTGTTATGCGTCTTGCCGCATGATGGGAATAACAACGATGCCACTATGATAACGGAGAGGAGTTGCATACCAACCTTTCTAGCATGAAGGAGTGTTTAATTTTTTTGTCATCCTGAACTTGTTTCAGGATCCATATCAGGATCATTTTTCCTTAGCATATGTACACCAAAATGTGTGCATCATTATAGCGTCATAATAAAATTATGAAAAGTTGCTGGTTTAGCCTGATGCATTTCGCGCTCCTTTGGATCCACAAAAGTAACAAATGTATATTTCGGGATCCAAGGTGACATACTTTTTCGGATCCCGAAACGCAACAAATGAGGATTTGTGGATCCAAGTCAAGCTGTTGATTGCTAAGATTTTAATAGCATGATACGCAATATTTGTGAAAATTGTCGCATTTTTATTAGACTTTTTCTAACAAAAACTAAGAAACTACGCAATTGGATTTTGTAGCATAGCACCATACAATGGTGGCATGATGGTGCGTAGGATACTGTCAATTGTGCCCCAATCTTTTCTGTCTGTCAGGATGCCGCTATAGTACGCGCCGGCATGAGCAATCGTTACATGTTTTTCAGTAAAAGATACAGGGTCGCTTAGTGCCTTGACAGGAATTTTCCAAAAGCCAGCAATGGGCGTGGTATAAATTGTGCCATTGTCATAGTGCGCTAATACCACAATGCGCATGGTTGGATCATATGATTTGCCATCCTTGGTTATGGTACGCGATGGCTCGTATGATGCCACAACAAAATTGGCACTTTTATCAAAACGCCACCACGAGAAACAGCGATGATCGCTTCGCTTAATTGTGTGTGTGTCGCGCAATATTTTGGTAAGCAATGGGTTTAAATCTTTCTTTGCGCAGATATTTACACCAAAGCTGAGCGATGAAAACACCGGCTTGACTACTAACATGTCGCAGTCATTAAAATCGTTATTGATGGTGCGTATCAGCTCATGGGTTAATTTTTTAGCATAGGTCTTTGATTTGGGAATATAGCTATCAAGGCCTGCATCGTAGAAAGCCTGGAAGGTGCGATCTTTTCTTTTAACGTGGTTGCGTGCGATATTGTTAACATACAAAAATTCAGGGTGCAGTGCTTTAAATTTTTTTATTTCCGCATCATCACGCTTGGCCTCGGTAACAGCACGGTATACGATGATGCCGCGATAATCCTTAATCGCGCTGCTTGGTTTAAAATCCTTCTTACAAGATTTTTTAAAATCAGTGTCGTGTTCAAGTTGTTTCAGGCCAGGTATGTGCTTGCCGCCAACACGCACAAGCTCATCCATCGCCAGTCCGTTAGCCGGTCCTTTGTCACCAACATGCCAGATAGGAAGATTGAATTGTTTGAGATAGTGCCAAAAAATACCCCAATATGGCGAGACAACATTATTTTTTTTATGATTGAGTGTAATATCAGCGGCGCGTAATGACATGTAAATGCCATCGCCACATTCGCAAAATTTAAATGCGCCATTGTTATATTTAACATCAGCAACAATAAAGGCAATGTCGGCGTTAGTTGGGGCGATCTGTGCTGATACTACTGATGGATGTTCCAGGACCGCTTTGATGTCTTCTTTGCTGACACTGAAAGGCTGGTACTTATCGCTTGCATAAATGGTAAATGAGGCAATGCAGATTATGAACATAATGATATGACAAAACATGAGCTCTCCTTTTTTGATTAGGCTCTTGCGTGATATAAACGCTTAGGTCTCCCGACGACGTTTTAGTGTATCATAATTCTAACAATCAGGTGTTTATTTTTTATAGGACCATTGCCTTAATGCGCTTTCATTTGCTAAAGAGTACACTAGTGTTTGCAATGTAGATGCGATAGAACAGGAGAAGTAGTGATGTTGTTACCGTATAGATTTTTACTTGTTAGTCTTGGCCTTGGCATTATAGGCAGGACGTATGCTGCGCAGCCCGTACCAGGTGCACCCGCAGAAGCACCGCAGGCCTCGCCACAAGATGTGCCTGTCCAGCGTGCCCAAAATACACCCGATACGTATGACAGTGTTATTGCAAAGGTTGACGCATTTAAGCATGAGGTTGCAGAGCTGATACGATCACCATTCGTTACATTTACTGGTGCTGATGGGACAGAAAAAACATTGACGATAGCCCAGGTTATGATAGCACTCAAGCAAGATCACTATGGAACTACCGATATATCAAGCATCACCACTTATATGAATGGACGGCTTGAAGGTCATATGATTCTCACTGACCGCGCTACCAGAATTATGCTGTGTACTGGCATTATATTGAAGGTGTGGGCTAGGCTATCAAATAGCCTTAGCAACCTTGAAGTGACGATTAACAATTTTTTATTTAGGGACAATCTTTCCAAGTTGCAAGATTTTGGGCCCGGCATCTATGCAGCAAGAAATGCAGCGCTATCTGTATTAGCTATCCTAAAAGTGGCTGCCATAAAATCTTTAGCGGCCGACCATCCGCAGGGTGATGGTTCGCAACTGAATCTAGAAATCTTTAGACCTCAATTTGAAGGATGCGAGTCACTTTTTAGCACCACCGGCTCCAATGATATCATAGAGACTATTAATCTTAAGCAGGCATTCTATAGTGATGCTTGCAGCAAGGATCTAAAGGTGTCCATCTTTAATCAGGGTGCCGGTGGAGCGCGCGAACAGGAGCGAAGTATTGATGCCGGCGGCTTAAGAAGATCATTTGTCTCTATGTTTTTCCAATCATTTTTTAGCCCTAAGCGACCAGAGCATAATGATGACCACGAGTTCTTTGTTATTGATGACTCAAGACCTCATCATATGCCGATTATAAATTGTGCAAGAGGCTCAGATCGTTACTGGGCGGCCTTTCTCTGTTTTGGTAAGGCCCTGTTTTTGTCTGTCGTGCAAAATCTGCCAGCCCGCTTATTGGTGCCGGAGGTTTTTTATCAAGCGGTGATCCATCCAGCGTCGTTCCCAGCTCAAAGTGCTACCGGATGGAGCCAATGGCTCGCATTATTACATAATTATGATGTCCAGTCATTTAATAACATTGTATTGGGTGTAACGTGTTATACAAATGATGCAGCTATTATTCAGGAGCATAATAATAAGGTTGGCGGCATTTTAAAGGTAAGTAACTTACCAGATGAGGATTTCTCACTTAATAACCTAAAGGAATATCTACGCATTCATTTGGCCTGGGAAGAGGAAGAGCTTGCGAGGTTGACTGATGCAAATTGGCAAGAGACTTTTATAAAAACCATGATTAAACCGGCGCTGTGTCTGGTGGATGCATCTGATGAAGCACCATATGCTATAAAGGCAATACGGAATGGGTGGAATGGTTATCAACTTAACAATCCAGTACCGAATAATGCACGTGTTCGTACTTATTACAATGCCGTTGCGAGTCATAATACTGCAGCAAAACGCGATGAGTCAATCAATCGTATGTGTGGTTGGAGACCGAATGAACTTGAAGAGCGCATTAATGATCCCGAGATGTACCAGTCATTTTTGATAGCGTTCATTCAAGAACTAAGTCCCTACGAGTTTAAGCATTATCTATTTAAGTCGGTTATTAACGGCGATGAGCTGATTAATAATATAAAGTCTGAAAGTATCGAAGCACTGGCAGAAGAACTCCGTCCTGCAGCCCACGCCTACATTGATGCCATTAAGGACTATATCACTGAAAATAAACACAACCAAAGCGCGCTGTCCAATATTGTTGATAGTATTACAGGGTCTACGGCCTATAATGGCGCTGAGATACGGTTTAACTTTGTGGCCGATGGTTCTTTAACTGAATCATTTCATACCTGTTTTAATAGTGTAGACGTCTACTTAAAGACTGAGCGCGGTGGCACCGTTATGCGTGATTTAGTGGCTATTTACAACGAGCGCGGGGCAGATGCCTTTAAGCAATTTGTGCAGAATGATATTATTTCAACCTGGTTTGCTAATGAAGAGTTTGGCAATGAAATGGGAGGCAATGGTAGTAGTGAATACCTTGGTGAGGACGGATATGGGGCTGGCGAAGGATTTGGGGACGATGGTGAGAGAATGGGGCCTCCTGATTCCTCCTCAGCAGCCGCTGCTGTTTTTGAGGGCTTTGAGGACCTTCCTTGGTCGTGATAGTGCTGAATAATACCGCATGTGCGTGCCCCGGCCGGTCAGACTGTTAATCGTTCTATATTGAAAATTTGGCATAGCCACGACACATATAATTAATAATCCCAATCAAGACCTTGCTATGCACAGGCGCATTAATTGTCGGGTCAGCACCGCGGCAAGCGCAATAAATTTCGCCTGCAATATCAAGGCCTGGGCCGATCTCTAGATCAAGAACGGCTTGAATGTATTCTTCCGGTACCTGCAAACATTCGCGCCATACTTTTGCTGCATCGCTATCGGTATCAAGCGGTATAAAGGCCTGTACCAGATGATGGAAGGTGATTGGGTCTGGTGATAGAAGCTTGTTGTACAATGCTCTGCTTGCATCAGACGAGAAAGCACCATGCCTAATTCCTTTAACGAGCTGGTAGACAAGGGCGCCAACGATGCCGCCGGCCATAAGTTTGATAGCGCATTTATTTTTTGTTTGATTGATTGGTTGGTTTGGCGGTACTGTTTTGCCAGTAATAAGCGCTGTTACCATTGCCACTTGCTGGTCAACAAGGCTACTGTGCTGATAGCCAAGGTAAGGACGGAAACCTTCAATGCTAATGTTGCCCACCGTAAGCCATGGCTTGGCTGGTGTATCGGTGCCAAGATGAATGGAACTTGTGGCGTTAAACAGCATTTTGTCAGCCAGTGCGTGCCCCTCTTCGTGTGCCAGGGTAGCAAGGCTCCAGGTGAGGTATTGTAGTGCACCGTTGCACAGAAGGTGTGCAGGCTGCAACTGCTTGATAAAGCGTTGTTTGACGTCCGGATTGTCGTCAGGCGTGGTGAGCAGAAATGTGGCGATTAAGCTTGCGGTGATCAAAATGTTCATGTTGGCTACCGTAACAATTTACGCAAGAAGTGTCAAAACTCATCGCATTGTACGATAAAATAACGATAATACTACAACCGCTTAAGAAAGCGCGACAATATTTTCTTTTTACCGCCCTTAAACAGTGCGGTAATATACATTTCATCTTCAGGAGCATGCTCAACGCTCACGACAATCCCAGTACCAAAGGATGCATGACCAACCGTCTGATTTTTACTCCAGCTTCCAGTTTTCCCTGCAGGTTTAGCGACGGCCGTAGGCTTTGGTCCTTGTGTGTTGCGTGGCGGCGAGGCATAGATGCGTGTCGAGGTTACAGGAACGGTTGCCGACCTTCGTGTAGCCGAGGACGAGGATTGTGTACCACTTGTAAGCCATTGCTGTATAAGTGGCAGGTGCTGATAGGTGGCCGTTGCTTCAAGGTCGATATGCTGTAACAGCTTGGCAGGAATTTCATCTAGAAAGCGTGATGGGACTTGATCAACAACTTGTCCATACGTAAAACGTGAGCGAGCATTGATGAGTAATAAATATTCACGCGCGCGGGTAATGCCCACGTACATCAAACGGCGTTCCTCTTCAAGCTCTTCATTGGTATTGAGTGACTTTGAGCTTGGCAAGATGCCTTCTTCAAGGCCGGCCAGAACGATGGTATCAAACTCTAGTCCTTTGGCAGCATGCAGTGTCATCATTTGCACGACATTGGTAGCGGTTTCATCTTCAACAATCTGCTGGAGCAATGAAACTTCATACAAAAAGGATTCTAGTAATGATGAGGTCGTCGCCTCGATATCAGGCTCAGCCGCTTCATGCTTGCTTTCAAAAACCATAAGGCCTTGCATAAATTCTTGCACGTTTTCAATTTTTGTATCCGCTTCGCGCGGATCGTAGCTGGAGGCAAGGTATGAAATGTATCGTGTTTGTGCGAGCAATGCATCCAGAAGTGTGCTGGGCTTGGTGGTTGGCGTGATGCCATTAAATAGCGCCAGAAAGGTGGTAAGTGCCTCTTGCTTAGCGCCTGTTACAATGCCTGATTCTATCATGTGGCCAAGCAGCTGTTTAAAATCAAAAAATGGATTAATATTCCACTCATGTAAAAGTTGTTCTTCAAATTTTTGTCCAAGGCCACGTGCTGGGGTATTGACAACCCGCAGAAGGCTTATTTTATCGTACGGATTAACACAGAGCCGCAGGTAGGCGAGCAAATCCTTAATCTCTTTGCGTTCATAAAAACGGATACCGCCAATTATTTTATAAGGAATTGCCTTGTGAATAAGGGCTTCTTCGATGCTTCGTGACTGGAAGTGTGTGCGATATAAAATAGCGATATCGCCGTCAGGCTTTGTAATTCTTAATAATCCAATAAACTGTGCGATCATAGATGCCTCTTGATCATTGGAGCGACATGACAAGGCAAGAATACGATTGCTTGCCTGGCGCGCAGACCACAGTGTTTTTGGATTGCGCAAACGATTATTCGTGATCACCGCATTTGCTGCGTCAAGGATTGGCTGGACCGACCGGTAATTTTGTTCAATTTTTATAACCTGTACCGGCGCGAACTCTTGTTGAAACTTAAGCATGTTAGTTACTGTAGCGCCGCGCCATGAATAAATTGATTGGTCTTCATCGCCCACAGCACAGAGCGAATCTATTGCTATAGCATCGCCCTCTTGCGCCATGCACTTCAGAAGATGGTGTTGCACCGCGCTGGTATCCTGGTATTCGTCAACCAGAATGTGCCTAATCATGCGATGAAATTGCTGACGAAATTCATGATTTTTCTGCAGTATCTTAAGAACATAGAGGATAAGGTCATCAAAATCAAAGCAGTGCGCCTGAGCCTTTTCAGCTTCGTATTCTAGGTATACCTCTTTAAGGAGAGGAGGCAGCTCGAGTTCATTAGAGACATTGCCTGCAAAGGTTTTATTTTTGTAATTGGAGATGGTGTAGCAAATGTTGGTTGCGGTTAAATTTTTTGCGAGCGCATATTTTTTAATAATTTTTTTAATCAAATCAATCTGATCATCAGCGTCAAGAATGGAGAACGTGCTAAATGGCAGTAGTGATGGATTGGTGCGCAAGAGCATAAGGCAATACGAGTGAAAGGTACCGATAAAAGGCATTTTGTGATAACCACCAAAAAGTTTTTGCAAGCGCTCTTTCATTTCGCCAGCAGCTTTATTGGTAAAGGTGAGCGCAACAATTGAGCGTGGATTGATGTTTTGATTGATTACTAAATTGGCGATGCGTGAGGTGATGACGCGCGTCTTGCCTGATCCAGCGCCAGCAATGATGAGCAGTGCGCTGCCCTCGTAGATAACAGCTTCCTGTTGTCGATCATTAAGACCATCGTTAACAAAATTATTAAAGGACTGTTTAATGTTCTCTATCATTAGGTAGTTGTGCCTTGCTAACGATGTTTCACTGCTGACATACAATCAGTCAGCAGTGTAGCACAGCTAACAAAAATATCGATCTATTTGTTGCAGAGATGATGACACCTCTACTCATTTGAATACGTTGCGTAATCAATACCCAGATTATGCGGGCCAAAAGGCATTGGCAATAAATCACCAATGGTAGCGCAAAAAACATTGCCATCAGGAAGCAATGAGATAATGCGTACTGATGAATCGTTATAGCAGTTCTCCCAGATAATTTGTCGACAGTGACCACACGGTGTTACAACATCATTAAGATTAGGCAACGCGTTACTTGTTGGTGCACCACAATGAAATGACTGACCCTTAACGCCGCCAATAATGGCGATGAGCGCTATTTTGCTTGGGCCTTGTGCGGCAATCATTGTATCAATGGTATTTTGTTCAGAATGCGTGGTTTGCGTGTAGGAGCATCGCTCTACATTGCATCCCGTGAACGTAGCGCCACTGCTACTTAGCAAGCTGCAGCCAACAAGAAAGTTGGAATAAGGGGCTTGTGCGTTAAGTCTTGCCTGGGCTGCCTTGCGCAATAATTCTTGTTCTATGGACGGTAGATTATCGAAGGTGGTGAATGCACTATGCGTATTGTGTATTGGCTTGGTGATAGCGGTTGTAAGCATTGCTGTTCCTTGTCGCTGCTCGGGGTGTATAAAAATTCGTATCCACATTTTTTAAAATCAATAAAGGGCCAGCTACAACGAGCTGGCCCTTATAAAAATCTTATGGAAAGGTCTATTATTGGATAATAGCGCCTTCTTTGATAAGCTTTTCGTTTCTTCTGCCGACATAGAGAGCAGCGATAATCCAAATGCCAACGATTCCAAGTGAAATCAATGAGCCAAAGAACATAAGGTCTGCTGCACTGTGTCTGAATGCATCGGTAATAACAGAACCGGATGCTTTTGCAGAACGGCTACCGAAGGCGTCAATCCAACCCTTAGCTTTAAACTTAACGTCTTTGCTGGTTGGAATATACATAACTTCTTTGCATGGATTGTTCAATGCATAGCTCAGGCCTTTGATCGTAACCATTGCGCCAAAGAGCGTCCACAGTGATGGGCTCCACCATACATAGAGTATGACTGAGGATACAGCCAGAGGGAACATAACCAAGCAGAAGGTTAAGCCAAAACGTCTAATGACAAAGCTTGTGCCAACCAGTGCAAACACTAATGCAAGGCCGTTAGCACACTGTCCAAACGTTCCCAAGAAGGATGCAACCTTAGTTGCTGAACCGTAGGTAGCCTTTGCAGTAACCTTCAACTGGTAGTCCATAATGGTACCAATGACTTCGTACAAGGTTGCTACGCCAAGAATACCGATAAGGTATGGCTTGCTGAAAAGGAGTTTTAGGCCTTCAAGTGGGCCGGTATTCTTCTTTTCGCCTGCAACGTTGAGGCTTGGTGATGCTGGGTACTTTCTAACAAAAAGCATAATAAGGAATGGTACGACAAAGATACCAGCGCTTACAATAGCCAAGAGGTTTACAAGGCCAATAGTTTCAGCAAAAGTCGCCAGCGTAGGTCCAGCAATAGAACCAATCTGTGCGCCGCCAATGATAAGGCCGTAACCGCGTTTTGCTGATGCTGTGTCAACAGAGCTTGCAACGAAAGACCAGAACAGTGCTACCACCAATGAGCCAAATGTTTCTACACCAAGGTAGATAACCCATCCCAAGATTCTGTCAGGGCTGGCTTCTGTGTTAGCCAAGCCATGAATTGGATGAGCCAAGAAGTAGGTTATGCCCAAAAAGAGGGTAGCATAGAATGAACAGATAACGTAGAACAGCTTTTGTTTTTCACAAAGATCAACAAGCTTTGAGTAAATAACGATCAAAGGAATGAGCAGCGCAACGGACAACATCTTTGCGCGAGGAATGTATGCCTCCCCGACGATGTCCATAAAAAGAGCGTCTTTAAGAACGCGCATCAGCCAGTAAGAGCCGATAATAAATAGAAATGTTACAGAGAGCAGACCAAACTTCTTCAGTTCGTCTTCAGTAAGGTTGCCCCATAAAACTCTCGCGATTCGAGAAAACATACACGTTCCTTTTAGTTAAGGATAGGACTTTGTTGAGCTTAACCGTTAAACTCAACATTACAATTATTCTAACAATTCAATTGTGAGAACGTAGTATATCACAATTGTCAGTGGCCACAATAGTTTTAACTACGCGGCCTATTGTACCATTATCATTAACCTGAAAAGAACCCACTCGGCGCTCGTCCTTGGTTCGAGACGCTGCTTACGCAGCTCCTCACCACGAGCGCTCACCCTGAGGAGGCCGGAGGCCGTCTCGAAGGGGTCGAAGGATAGGAGCGCCATAAAATAGGCTCTCTTTAGGCTCTCAAATGGTTCGACAAGCTCACCATGAGCGCCATTAAGGTTATTTCAAAACATTCGTCAAGGATTTCAGAAGAGGTCTATTCAATAATTTCGTTATTATCAATAGTCTTTTTAAATACTTTGCCTAGCCTATGTGCCAGGCTTGCCCACACGCCGATCAGGATAAGGGCGAAGCCACCGGTAAGCATTACAGCCGGGCCTATAAGGCGGGTGATGCCCGATCCCGTGGCCTTAGCAAAGCGCATACCAAACATATCGATCCATGCCTTAGACTTATATTTAATGTTTTTTGACGTTGGAATGTAGAGCATCTCCTTGGCCGGTTGGTTGAGTGCATAACCAAGTGCTTTGGCAATCAACACAACGTACACTACTGAGTACAGCGTTGGTTGTAACAGGTAACAGACGATAAAAACGCCAATGAGGAGTGGGTAGGCTACCAGTGAAAATTGAATGCCAAATCTACGATAAAAGTAGGAAGTACCAAAAAGGCCAAACAGGCACGCAATTGCTTGGATCGCTAGTGCAATATGAAAGAAGAACTTTGTTACCAGTGCAGGATCTTGGTAGGTCACTTTAGTAAGAAGCGAGAGCTGAAAGAACATCATGGTAGAGATGAATTCTTGAAAGAAGACGAGGGCAAATATGCCTGCTACGTAGGGACGTGTAAGGAGCAGTTTGAGCCCATCAAAAAATCCAACCGATTCCCCCGGAACTCTTGTATGGTGAAGACCAGGTTGTTCTTCGTACCCCTTTAAATTTTCCTTACCAAGAACGCATTGCAGAATGTACACAATCACCGCCACCATAACAAACATGGCCAGTGAAATCAGGACAATCAAGGGTACGCGTGATGTATACTGCGTTGTATCATACGTCAAGCAATTACCCAAGAGTGTGAACAGGAAGCCGCCCAGCTGCGTGCCAAAGGCAATCAGGCCATATCCCCGCTTTGCCGATTCTGGCGTGATAACGTCATTGATAAATGATTGGTACAATGCCAGCAACAGCGAGATATAGCTTTCGCAATACACATAAAATGCCCAGCCCAAAATACGGCCGGCATGCATCTCTGGGTTTGCAAGGCCGATTGATGGCACCGTGAGCAAATACACCAGCAATAGCCCAACAATGGTATATGCGCCGATAAAGAAGTAGATCAACTTTTGCTTGGTAAAATAGGCGACTAATCGCGAATACAATAAAACCAGTGGAAAAAAGAGTGCGACCGAAAGAATCTTTGCCACCGTGATATGAATGGGGCCAACCGTATTAATAAAGATAGTATCTTTTAAGGTTTTGAGTGGCCACCAGGCCCCGATGAGAAAAAAGGAGCCGAGCGCAAGCAGCGAGAATTTTTTAAATTCTCCAGGCTTTAAATCGCCCCATAATGCATGAACAATTCTTGTAAAAAACATAACGTTGCATTCCTTGCACAATAAAAAATAACTATTCTTTCCTGATCTCTATTCAATACGCTTATCTAATATCTGGAAAGTTGCCACGTGAATAGTGGCGGGGGAAGGGAAAAGTATGTCAGAAAAGCAGCTGAAAATCTACCTGAATTTTAACATCACGATTTGTTTGCTATTTTTATATCGGCGCTCGTCCTTGGTTCGAGCCCTTCGACAAGCTCAGGGTGAGCGCTGTGCTATTCCGCTCATGGTGAGGAGGCTCTATGAGCCGTCTCGAATCCATGCTTACGCAGCTCCTCACCACGAGCGCTCACCCTGAGGAGGCCGGAGGCCGTCTCGAAGGGGTCGAAGGATATGGGCGCCAACCAATAGATTTCACTGCTCTAACAAGACAATCGCCGTATTGTTGGCCACGTTAAAAATGCCCTTGGATACCACCAGGCTGACGGTATCGGCATCAGCCTTTTTATAGGTTAGTGTGCCTTTGTTTTTTATAAGTGCTACCAGTGGCGCGTGGCAAGGGCCCACAAAGAAACTGCCGGTAGCCCCCTCAATCTCTACCCATTCCACCACGTGGAGTTGGGTCAGGCTTGGTGAAACAATTGCCAAACTAAAGTTTTGGGCGTCCATTAAAACCCTTTACCCGCACAGGCATCAAACGCCTCTTGTAGGTTACCAACCATATAAAAGGCCTGCGAGGGCATATGATCGCATTCCCCCGAGATGATTTTTGCAAAATCGTCTACTGTTGTTTCTCGCTTTACGTAGCGGCCAGGGATGTTAGTGTGTTGCTCAGCAACAAAGAGCGGCTGCGTAAGAAAGTTATGCATCTTTTTTGCTCGGTCAACGGTAATTTTGTCGGCATCAGAGAGTTCGTCCATGCCCAAAATGGCGATGATGTCTTGCAATTCGCGATATTTCTGCAGGGTCTTTTGCACTGCACAGGCCACATCATAATGTTTTTGCCCAACAATACTGGTCTTGAGGCCTTTGGACGCCGATTCTAGAGGATCAACAGCTGGATATAAGCCGGCCTGGGCAATTTTTCGTGAGAGCACCGTACTAGCATCAAGATGCTGGAAGGTGGTTGCTGGTGCTGGATCGGTGTAATCGTCAGCAGGCACATATACCGCCTGAATGGAGGTGATAGACCCGCTATAGGTGCTGGTGATACGTTCTTGTAGCATGCCCATTTCTGAAGCAAGTGTTGGCTGGTAGCCTACGGCAGAAGGCATGCGGCCCAAGAGCGCCGATACTTCTGACCCCGCCTGGACATAGCGAAAAATATTATCAATAAAAAGGAGTGTATCTTTGTTTTCTTTGTCTCTAAAATATTCGGCCATAGAAAGACCGGTAAGCCCTGCGCGAAAGCGGGCGCCGGGCATGTCGCCCATTTGGCCAAATACCAAGGCGGTTTTCTCAATAACCCCTGATGATTTCATTTCTAGCCAGAGCTCGTTACCTTCTCTGGTTCGTTCGCCAATGCCCACAAAGACGGAATAGCCGCCATGTTCTTTGGCAACGTTACGGATAAGCTCTTGCACAATAATTGTTTTGCCAACGCCGGCGCCGCCAAATAGGCCGATCTTTGAGCCTTTAACATAGGGGGTAAGAAGATCAAGAACCTTGATACCGGTTTCTAAGATGTCATCAGTTGTTTTTTGATCAATTAAATTCGGTGCAGACCGATAAATTGGCCACCTGACCGCCTGAATTTGCTCAGTGGTGCCATCAATCGTACGGCCTAGCGCATCAAAGACGTGCCCAAGTACCGGTTTGCCCACAGGAACCATAATCGGTGCCCCTGTATCAAGCACATCCAAGCCGCGCTTGATGCCATCAAGGGGCTCAAAGGCAATGCAGCGAACGATGCCGTCTCCAAGGTGCTGAGCGACCTCGACGCTGATGATATTACTGTTTGCCATGCGCTCATCAAGTGCCTCTTGATAGGTCTGCGCGTTATTATTTTCTTGACGCAAAATGAGAAGGCAATGCAATATTTCAGGTGTCGCGTTAGGTTCAAATTGTACGTCCACGATGGTACCGCTAATACGTATTAATTTTCCTACAGTAAATATTTTTGACAGGGTTTCCTGCTTATCAGCAGGTGCGTTTTGTTCAGTCCAGGCCATTGGATCCTCAAAGGTACGTATATTTCGCTTAATACACGGTGAATACACCACCCCAAACTTAGGCTAATTGTTGATTTTTGTAAAGTAATTAGCCACAAGTAGCACATTTATATAGCTGGTTTATACTAAATTACGTGTTGAAGTGATGGGTTTTTTCATATGGATGGAATTAATGGTGGGCCGTTTTCGTTTATACAGTATCATAGCAGGGGTAATGTCTTTGTTGTTGGCATGTGCTGATCGCACAATCCGACAGCCATTGCCTGTAGCGCCCATTATGGCAGCGCCTGTTGCGCAGGTATGTATGCCTGATACTGCAGCCCAGCAGCAGCCAGAGCCGCGCAAGAAACATGCACTTATTGTACTTGTACATGGGACCATTGTTCCTTGGCCGTATACCGCCGGCATTTTATCGCTTATAGAAAGACTATCTCAAAAAGCGCGCTTCATCCGCTATTGCCATGAATCATCAATTAAGGCTATTCGTTTTACGACCGTGTATGGCAATCAGGCAGTTGGTGCCTATGGCCTCTATGGTATTCGAAGCCCACTGGTTGACCAGGGAAACCTTTCGCCTGCAAGCTATCGCCTTGCTGTTGGCCTACGTACAGCATGGGATATCGCCCGACCTGATTACTACGAGAAATTTCACTGCTATACATTCGGCTGGCCGGGGCTTTTAAGTATTAAGAGTAGAAGAGAGGGAGGCGAGCTTTTGCATAAAACGCTTGCCAAGGAGGTGCAGGAGCTTATTCAGCAACACAGCCTTGAGCCGGAAGATCTTGAAGTTTTTGTCTTTGGCCATAGCCATGGTGGTAATGTTGCACTACAAATGGCGTCTGTCCACAATGCACATGAGCATGGATTTTCCGTTCAGTCGCTTATGCTCTTTGGAACGCCGATACAACGAGAGACAGAAGAGTACGCTCGTTGCCCGCTGTTTAAAAAAATCGTTAGTGTCTATTCGCCAGAGGACATGGTGCAGGTTATGGATATTTTTTCAGCAGCAGGCTTTTGGCCTGGACGCCGTTTCAGCCAAGCGTATCTAGCCACCGCTCAGGAGGGTAAGATACACCAAGTAGCCGTGCGCGTTGACGGGATTTCACCCTCACATGCAGAGCTTTGGTTTTTTAGAGATGCTCTTGGTGCTTTGTATCGATCGCGATTGTCAATTGCGCCACTTCCCGTAGTTCTCTTTGCGCCTTTTATTATAGAAACCCTCAGGCCGATCGATTCTTCACAACACAATCTTACTCTCTCGCTTGTAGCAAAAAGGAATGCCTATTACATGTCTTTTGAAAATTTTGAAGGCATATCAATAGACACACACCATGCATGCATAGAAAAGGCGCCGCTAGAAAAATTATGGCCGATACGTTAGTGTTTGCTACCTTTCAGTCTTTTATGGTACTATAATACCAATTGTTTTTAGTTAAGCACCAGCAGGACGTCCAGTGTCGATGTTCCCTCGCGAAAAACCTAGGAAGAGACAATGATTGCACAATTATTAGCTAAAATATTTGGTACACAAAACGAGCGCGAGCTCAGCCGTCTGCAGCCGCTGGTACAACAAATTAATGAGTTAGAAGCTTCAATTAAAGTATTGAGCGATGAAGAACTGGCTGGCAAGACCGCTCTGTTTCGTGAGCGCATACAGCAAGGCGCATCGCTTGATACTATTTTGCCAGAGGCCTTTGCTGTTGTGCGTGAAGCAAGTATTCGTACGCTTGGCATGCGCCACTTTGATGTACAGCTTATTGGCGGTATGGTCTTGCACATGGGTAAAATATCAGAGATGAAGACTGGTGAAGGTAAGACGCTGGTTGCAACCTTACCGCTCTACCTCAATGCACTGAGTGGCAAAGGGGCGCATCTCATTACGGTGAACGATTATTTGGTGCGTCGTGACGCTACTGAGATGGGCAAGATTTATAAATTCCTTGGTCTTTCGGTAGGCCTTATTCAAAATTCACTTCATGATCATGAGCGTCAAACGGCATATGGCGCAGACATCACGTACGGAACCAATAACGAATTTGGTTTTGATTACCTGCGCGACAATATGAAATTTGATAAAAGTGATCTGGTACAGCGCCCATTGAACTTTGCAATTGTTGATGAAGTTGACTCTATCCTGATCGACGAGGCGCGTACGCCACTCATTATCTCAGGGCCAAGTGAGCGTGGCAGCAATCTTTATGAGCTTGCTAATCGCGCAATCACAACCCTGAGTAAAGTCGATTATGAAGTTGATGAGAAGGCGCGCAGCGTCCACCTGACTGAAGAAGGCAACGATAAAATTGAAAGCTTTACGCGGCTTGATAATCTTTATGCACCCGAAAACATCTTGGTACTCCACCATGTCTCCCAAGCATTACGAGCACATACGCTGTTTAAGCGTGATGTAGATTATGTTGTTGTCGATGGCGAAGTGTTGATTGTTGATGAATTTACTGGGCGTATTTTGCCGGGGCGTCGTTACAGTGACGGGCTTCATCAGGCGCTTGAGGCTAAAGAGGGCGTTAAGGTTGAGCGTGAAAATCAGACACTCGCGTCAATAACGTTGCAAAATTACTTTAGGCTTTACAGCAAACTTGCCGGTATGACCGGTACGGCACAGACGGAAGCTAGTGAGTTTCATAAGATTTATAAACTTGCCGTTGTTTCAGTGCCAACCAACAAACCAATGATTCGTGATGATCAGGCAGATATGATCTTCTTAACCAAGCATGATAAATATGATGCAGTGATTCAGGATATTAAAGATTGTAATATCAAGGGCCAACCGGTACTGGTTGGTACGATTGCCATTGAAACCTCAGAATATTTAAGTCACCTGCTGCGTCAGCAAGGCATCGCTCACAATGTGTTGAATGCAAAACAGCATGAGCGCGAAGCTGAAATTATCAAAGAGGCGGGCGATAAGGGCAAGGTGACCATTGCTACCAATATGGCTGGTCGTGGTACTGACATTAAGCTTGGCGAGGGTGTACCGGCCGCGGGCGGTTTGCGCATTATTGGTACGGAACGCCATGAGAGCAGACGTATTGATAATCAGCTGCGTGGACGATCCGGTCGCCAGGGTGATCCAGGCTCGTCAAAATTTTACTTGTCCCTAGAAGACGATTTGATGCGCATCTTTGGCGGTGAGCGGCTGAAGAAAACAATGGAACGCCTTGGCATGAAGCCTGGCGAAAGCATTGAGCACAAGATGGTAACGCGCAGCATTGAAAAGGCTCAGGAGCGCGTTGAAAAAGATAACTTTAATGTGCGTAAGCATCTGCTTGAGTATGACGATGTACTTAATCAACAACGTATGGTTATTTATCGCTATCGTCGCGATATTTTAGAAAGCGCCGAGTTGGTGGTAGCTATTACCAAAGAGGTCATTGAAGACGTTGTCCGTAAGCTTGCAAGCATTTACTGCCCAAGTGGCACGATCAGTGCCCAGGGTAAGCAGGAGCTGTTGCATGCGCTTGAAAATGTTACTAGTATTCAAGCAGATGTGTTAGCACGAGTGCTTGATGGTCGTGCTAATAGCGAGCACCAGTTGGTCGACTATCTAGCAGCTGAATATGATCGCTACCGCAGTGCGCTGGCCAGTGATGTTGTTGATCAGGCAGAAAAATGGGTGCTGCTAGAGACCATTGATTATGCATGGCGCATGCATTTGCAAAACATTGATCACTTGCGTGAAGGTATTGGCCTGCGTGGGTATGCACAAAAAAATCCGTTGCTCGAGTATAAAAAAGAATCATTCTTTGAGTTTGAAAAAATGATGGACCAGATCAAATGGGACATCATGCAACGAATCTTTAAGATGCGCCCTGACGAGGTTTCTGCCGCAGCCATCCAAGAAATTGAACGCAAAAAGGATAAAGAGCTTGAGTCGCTCCATCTTGGTGGGCCTACCGAGGATGGTAAGGTTACTGATAGCACGGTGCGTCGTGCGTTGCCAAAGGTTGGCCGTAACGAAATGTGCCCGTGTGGATCAGGAAAAAAATATAAACATTGTTGCGCTAAAGAATAAAACGCGCACCGATAAAGTAAAAGAAAACCTTTCTAGTGCTTGCAAATCCATGTTGTTATGTTATTGTAGCAACACGAATTTTAACCAAGTAACTAGAAAGGTTTTTTTTATGATGACACGCAACAAACTTCTTATCAGTGGCATAGTACTTGCATCTGCATTAACGATTGCAAGCAATGCCGCTATCCAATCCGCAACAGTTGCACCTGCAGAGGCGGCCCCCTTAAACGAGAATCAAAAATGGGAGGCGCTTGAGCAGTATTTTAATACTGAGTTGAATACACAGCTTGGCAAATCTGATGCGCTTGGGCAGACGCTGCGTAATCGTCGCTGGCTGCAAGTGGCTGCGATGGTTGGTGGCGGTTGCGTAGTAGGGGCAATTGCTAGTCGGTGGTTGGGAGAGCAGCCGGATGATGCTGAAGAGGTAAAGCATTGGGAGAAAAAAAGTGGAGTAGCCGGTCTAGCTATAGTGTCAACCCCTGTACTTATTGGCTTACTCTACAACCGCCTTGCTGATAAATCTAAGCTCAACCCTAAAAAATGTCTTGATGCATTAACAGCATTTATTCAAGCGTGGCCACAGCAACGAGCGACAACCCCAGAGGCGCTGTGCGGCTACTTTGATTTCCTGCGTAAGCGTTGGGACGTTGCGCCAAATCTTGCCTTTGGCAATGCACAAAGCGCCCAGCTGATTATAGAAAATATCGCAAATTTTATTAATGCAAACAAACTTCGTTAAAACGAAAGGTCCGTTATGACACAACGTCTTATACAACAATCGTTAGCTGCTTATGGCTTGGTTGCCGTATTCAGCGGTATGATAGTAGCAACATCGCTACGAGCCGTTTCTGATGATCCTATGGCTGCCTTGGCGCAATTGATAGCCGAGCAGCAAATAAAAGAATCGCAGGAAATAGTGCCAGCGCAACCGCCTGTTGATGCAGCGCAACTTTCAGAGGCCCAAGCGACACTTCAAGATACATCCGAGCTGGCCGAGATAATTGCAGCATCGCAAGAGAATTTTGTAGGGGCTGTGCCTTCGGCGCCTGAAGAGATAGTAATCTCCGCTAATGAGCAATTTGAGCCTTCTGAAATTAAAAAGTGGTTGGCATTTAGTAATCACTTTGATAAGCACATTAACGATAGCGCATCACGGGTGAATCGCTTTGGTTGGCAGTTGCGGGATAAGGCATGGGTGCCAGGTGTAATTGTATCGTTGGCCATTGGGTATCTTCTTGTAAAGCTGGTGGAGGCTGACCAGGTGCGCGTGAAGAATTTGTTGATTGGGCACTTTGTTATTAGTAATGGAAGGGCATTTAACCTCAATAAGCCTACTCAGGACGATTTGAATGAGCTATCACCAAAAATCCAAGGTTTTTTGAATGAGCATAGTAGAACATTATTTCTCGCTAATGCTGAAAATCTTTCAGATCGTGAATATACGTCTATGATAAAGGTGATTAATTCTTCAAAGCAGCTTGCTAGTAACAATGCTTGGAATAGCATGAGTGGGCTTAGAATAGACAATTTGCCGTCTTCTGTTGTGGGAGTGATCGGGTCTTCTCTCCTTGGTTTCGTTCTAGCCAGAGCTTTATCTAAATACCTCGGCGGCAAGCTGGCACAAGAACCGCAACGTTATCAAAAGGTCCTTTGTGATTTTGTCACGGCGTGGCCGAAGCATAAGAACATGACACCAACCATATTGCATGATACTTTTGATAGACTTCATGCCCGATGGCTGCAAGAGCCAGATCTTACACTGCTGACACCGCGCGATGTAGAAAGAGTCTTTGCATTCATCAACGCGGCAATTGTTGCGCATAAACCTGCTTAGTTTGTAACGAACATAATTTTAATTAACGAAAGAATAGATCATGACATTTAATAATCGTACACTTTTAAAGAGCGTAGTATTAACCGTAGCTTACGTTATTTCTAGCAACCTCGGTGCCGCGGTAGCAGAGCCTATGCTTGCTCAGCCCGAACAAAATCGTCAGTCGATTATCGAAAAGAGGGCGTGGCTTTATCTTGATAACCACCTGCAAACTAAGCTGGAGGAGGTTGCTACGTTTGCTAATAGACGTGGGCAGAATATTCAAACTATGGCGCCGTATGTTGGTTCCTCAATTGGTATACTATTGGGAATGTATGCGGCTGCCCTTGCTTCTGATAAGGATTTTTTTCTTGAGAATAAATTTGTGAAAAAAATGTTTATTCATGAAAATCCACGAAGAGGCTTTATAGCGTTCACTAGTGGATTGGCAGTAACCGGCATAAGCAGTGTTGTTCTTACAAAAATCATGCACATCTTTGGCGGCTGGCTTGCAAAAGAAGAGAATCGCAAAGCCCTGGTCCTCTCAGAGTTTGTAAAAAACTGGGAAACCCATAAAGCCAAAACGCCAACAACACTCCACGGCCTCTTTGATGGTCTGCATGAGCGTTATAAAACAAATGAGGCGCTTGCTATCGTGACACCACGTGATGCTGTGCTGGTTGTGAATATGGTACGCGATACGGCCAAGGCCATGAGTGTTTTGAAGGCGTAGCCCGTGATTTATAACACAAAGCAATTACTCCGTGGCTGCGCACTTGCATTTGGCATTGCCAGCCTTACATCAAGCACGCAGGCATCAATCACCAATTACGTGCTATCACTTGTTAATAGTGCGCTCCTTAACGCACGTGTTGATGCGTTAGTAGCACAAAAAGATCAGTGGCGCTATGTTAAAGATCTTTTTGATACCGCGCTTGAAGATAATAAAACCACAACCAACAAGTTGGGGACGGTTTTACAAAAGCATGCTGTTGGTTTATCAGGGACGGTTGGCATTCTTGGGCCAGTGCTGGCTATATCATTGGCTGCGCCAGAAGGTTTTTTTGAAGGCGTGATACAACGGTGTGGACAAGCAAGTAAGTTATTAATGCGAGGCAGTGGTATAACGCCAGATGCTCCCTTGTTATGCAGAGAAGATGGTTTTGATGCAAATGTTCGTCGATCGAGTGCATTAATTTTTGGCCTTGCCCCGCTGGCCAGCTTTTTCATAACCTATTACTGTTGCAAAGTTATTGGCGCTGCGCTGGAAAGAAAGCCGGCCGTCTGCATGCGCTTGTTGACAGCTATCGCCAGTGAATGGGATGCAAAGCATGCCTTACTCGTACCGCCTGTGTTACACCCAGCCTTTGCGCGATTAGCATATGAGTTCAAGCGGCATGGAACGCTTGATACCACCATCACGCCGGTGCATGCACGTATGATTGTGGAACGCGTCTTGGCATTTGCGTATTTGCTGGAGCCGCTGTATCCTGCGTAGGTGTGTTGGGCTGAAGGAACGTAGCCTGTTTGATAATTGAAATTAGTACAAGTTTCATAGATGTTAATTTATAAAAAATCAGTTGTTGGTGTCCCAGGATTAATAAAGAAAGCCGTTCGCCCCGATGGAGGCTTGTTTCAAGCCGAGTAGAGGGGTGCGACGGTTATAAGAAAGTGCGATAGTATGTTACTTTTTTATGTTTATATTCTTCGGTGTAGTGATGGTTCTTACTACACCGGTCACACTGACAATTTAGAAAAGCGTTTATCGGAGCATCGCATTAAAAAATTTGATGGCTACACATCAACTCGGCTTCCGATTGCACTTGCCTTCCATCAAGGGTTTAATAGTCGGGATGATGCTCGAGCTGCAGAGCACAAAATAAAAACGTGGAACAGGCTCAAGAAAGAAGTTCTTATCGAATACGGCTGGGAAGGCATTATTCAATTGAGAAAAAAGAGGGCGCGAGGGCTTAATAAATTATAGCATTGTTTGATTGTTGGCCGCCGCACCCCTCTACTCGGCTTGAAACAAGCCTCCATCGGGGCGAACGGCCTTTTAGTTATCCGATCACCCTGAGGGAGCGCAGCTGATTGGGAGAGGTGAGGATGTCCGGTATGGACGACGAGTTTTTTGTCTATTTGGCTTAACCTAGAAACTAACACAAAAGGCGGTAATCCCATGAACATACAAGATATTATAACGGCCCCCTCTCGTGACACGCTGGTTACCATCGGCATGTGGACATCGCTGATCTTTTATTTTCTCTGCTTCTTGCCGCAAATTTGGACAAATTATCAATGCAAGTCAGGCAAGGGTATCAGTGAGTGGATGCTGCTTGGTTACCTGAATGCCTATCTATTCATACTCTATTACATTTTCTGCGTAGATATGCCGCTGGTGTATCGAATCATCGTGCCCACGCATGTGGCAGCAACCCTGGTGCTTGTAGCTCAGCGTCTGTATTATGATACATCGTCACGTGTGCACTACTATCGCATGCTTTATGGCGCTAATATTCTGGTGGCGATGCTATGCATCCCCTTGGCGTGGTCGCATGCAGCACTAGTTGGCTGTGTTGCCGGTTGGTGCAATTTTACGCTGTGCGTGGTGAACCAAATACCACAAGTGGTAAAAATATGGCGACACAAAAGCGTAGAAGGATTTAGCTTTTTGTTTGTGCTTGCTATAGGGATTGCGGCATCGATTGAATCGGTGGTTGCCTTTGCACACCCGTTGCCGCCACAGACGCAGTTTAATGCATTGCGTGGTGTTGTCTTTGTTGTCATCTTTTGCATTCAGTTTTTATTGTATAAAAAGACAATTAAAGAGTGCCCTCACGGTGGTTAGCCATGCTTGATAGAGACAAGATCGCTAAGGAAATAGCGTCGTTCTCACAAACATTATTTTCTACAGCGGCTCAGTACACCTGGTTTACCGCTCAGATCTGGCAAGCTTTAGTAACCGATGAGCGCTTTGTGGCAGCCATCGAGCAAAAGCGTGCAACGCTTCCTCTTTGCACGTGGATTAACGATCCCGCCGTATTACATACCGCCGGTAGCATCCAAGCATACGGCGTGTGCGCGGTGGATGGCTCGCAAATTTACCCAGACCACCACATGATCGGTATTGAATGTTTTCTCATTAATAGTGGTGCCTGCTTTATTTCGTACGGTCAGCAGAGCACGGCAACACTTTTTTCAGAGCCATATATCTATACACCTGAGCATTGTATTAAGCAGCTCTTGCCTATGCGTTTTTCTGCCGAGCTGGTGGATTTATTACGCGAGGAGCATGAGTTTGCGCTACTCACCAGTCACGTTGATGATATGATAACACTCAGTGGGCTGCCGCAGCCCTTCGAAGCTCGCGAGAGCGTAGTAGGGCCCTTCGTTGCCTTGTTTGATGGCAATATGCTTTTTTGGCATCTTGAAAGCAAACCTACTCAGGTTAAAGAAGTTTTTATGAGCAGGTATCTGGTGCATTTGCATGCGCTTGCACAAAAGCGTATTTCTGTTGCAGGCTATCTAAGTGCTACGCGCTTTACCGAGGTGGTTGAGCTCATCCGTGCCGGCATAGACAGTGCACAGGCGATATACGATCTCATAACGCCAGCGCAGGTTGAGCAGCTGGCAAGTATGCTGGCATCGTTGAGCGATGCCGATCTTTTTATGCATATCCTTCAGCCCGGCCAGTACACAACACTCTTTGCAAGTAATCATCCTATTACCGAGTGGTATCCAAAACATTTAAAGCCGTACTTTTTTTACCTGCACGCTGGTAGCGAAGTGGTACGCATAGAGGTGCCCGCCTGGATGGCTCATGACCCTGAGCGCATCAAAGTGCTGGTAGCAGTGTGTATGGACCAGTGCGCCAAGGGACAAGGGTACCCGGTGGTGCTTGCCGAAGCTCATGCGCAGGCGGTGGTACAGTCTGCTGATCGCGAGTTCTTTTATCACCTGCTGTGCTCGCTGGCTATTCGCCATAATAAGCGGGTTGCGCTTTCGCAAAAGAGCTTGAAGAAAAAGATTTTAGGGCTGTAAACGCCTAAACATTAAAGCGAATATTCAAAAGATCGCCATCCTGCACAATGTACTCCTTACCCTCGGTGCGCAGCTTGCCACTAGTCCGCAGATTCGCTTCGCTGCCCGCAGCAATGATATCAGTACAGTTATACACTTCGGCACAGATAAAGCCGCGTTCAAGGTCTGAGTGAATCTCGCCAGCCGCCCTTTGGACATTAATACCTTTTTTAATGCTCCATGCGTGCGCCTCTTTTGGCCCGCAGGTAAAGAAGGTGATCAGGCCCAGGTAGCTGTACGCTTTGTTAATGATGTCCTCAAGGCCGCGATGCGTAATGCCCAGCGATGCCATCATCTCTTTACTCTCTGCCTCATCCAGCTGTGCCAGTTCTGCCTCGATTTTAGCTGATACCGGAATAACGCGCTCAGCGCCAAACTTTGCCAGGAGTGCTTGATAATGCTGGTTGCTGGCAAAGGTGTTGCCCATGTATTCATCTTCAGCAAGGTTGGCGACGATTAAGAAATTTTTGCCAGACAGCAGCGGAATCAGAAGGAGTCCCTCGGCCTTTGCCTGCTGAACCAATGCCTGCACTTTGGTGTAGTCAGCAGCGTTTAAGGCGGCTTTGATGGTGGTTAGATAATGAAGCTCAAGCTCCCACTCTTTGATTTGCTGTGGGGTTGCCTGTTTATTTTTTGCACTCTTTATCAGGGCCTGAACGCGCTCTTCTTTTTTGCTGACCGACTCCAGATCTTTGAGCATTAGCTCAGCGCAAATGGTCTCAAAGTCGCTGATCGGGTTAATCGTATTGTGCACGTGGGTGATGTTGGCATCTTCAAAGCAACGCAGAACATGCAGCACCAGATCAACATCCATGATGTGGCCCAGAAACTGGTTGCCAAGCCCTTCACCTTCTGCCGCTCCCTTAACCAGCCCGGCAATATCAACAAACTTAACGCTGGTTGGCAGCGTTTTTTGTGACTTAAAAATTTCAGCCAGGCGCGTAAGACGCTCGTCCGGGACATAGGTGATCGCGATGTTGGGATCTACCGTACAGAACGGATAGTTTTCAGCCGGAATGCTAGATTTAGTGAGTGCGTTAAACAGTGTTGATTTACCAACGTTTGGAAGTCCTACAAGTCCTGCTTGGATAGCCATTGTGTTGTTGTCCTTATAAAAGATCGTGGTTTTTATCAGCAAAAAAGCCCATTATACCACGGCTTTTTTGGGGAGCCAAACCATTTTCTTTTTTGTTTTGACGCAGGGAGGGGAACGTGTTAAGATTCTGTTCGTTTGTACGGTATTTTTTAGGTGCCGTGAGTCTGTTACATTTTACAGTCAAAGGATTTTTCATGAATACACGTATTATAGCGCTTGCTTTGTCTTTAGGCCTTGTGAGCGGTAATGTCGATGCATATACCAGAGAAGATCTTACCACACTACAAAATGGAACAGGATGGCTCTTAACCATCAATAGGATCGCAGAAATTCAGCGTGAGTATCCTCGTGCAACTATAGAAAATGAGGAGGCTTATGATCAACAACTGCCGATGTCTGGAAAGAACTTGAAGATTTGTGGCACACAGCTGTCAAATTGCTTAGCTGCTGCTCTGGAAGGTGATGTGACTATGAAAGCTTTAATACAGGGCATTATTTTAGCCGCGGGAGACGCAAGGGACTGTAATGCTTTAAATGCTTTCTTGATAGCGCGCATCACGCAAATGTTGAGTGGAGTCGGTATTAATCAACTTTCTAAAAAGCAGTATCCTGATCATGTCAATCATTTGAAGCGGAGACAGTTTCGAGTTATCTGTAAAGCGATAGCATCTGGGCTGATAGCTGTTATTCTGGAAATTGGAGCGCACCATGAAGCTAAGAGACCTATGGCAAATAAAAACTATGCAAATCTATGTATAAATGTATTTATGGCGGCTAGTCTTAACGAAGCTGCATACCAGGCAGCAATTGAAACCGCGGGTGAGGCGATCGCTCGTGGCATGAAGGATCAGCCGCCAGTGGCAGATGCAGATAATGCTGCTGTGGCTAAGTAACTATGCCCCTTTGAGTTTCGATTTGTAAAAATACAAACATACTTACACAGCCGTCGTCCCCGCGAAGGCGGGGATCCAGGCAATGCTCATAAAAAAGCAACAATGAAAAACTATGATAAATCATGGAACACAGCATCTGAAATTTTTATAAATAATGTGTGCTCAGAGGATTTGATGAATATGGCCTGGATCCCCGCCTTCGCGGGGACGACGTCTTAGAGAAATACCTTATGTGTTAGGTAGGAAGTCCATGTCAAAAAATTCTCAAGCAAGCCCAAGACCCAATAGAAGCCCCCCTTTAACACCAAGGATAGCATGATCACATTTTTCTTTAGAACCTATGGCTGCCAGGCAAACGTTGCCGACTCTGAGCAGCTCTCAAACTATCTTGTAGAGATGGGCTGCGAGCAAGCAGGACAAGAAGAGGTTGCCGACCTGATCATCGTCAACACCTGTGCCGTGCGCGAAAAGGCTGAGCAAAAATTGTGGTCATACTTGGGTGAGCTTGCCGACATCAAGCGGGCCAAGCCGTATCTTAAGATAGGGGTAATTGGCTGTGTTGCCAGCTATAAAAAGCAGGAAATTTATAAGCGCTTTGACCAGGTCAGCTTTGTGTATGGTGCTCGTGAAGAGCTGCCGGCGTTGCAAGCGTACCTGACCGATGTTATTGTGCAGCTTGAGACGACTAAGCAGCTGTATGCTGAAAATCCAACACGCCCCATCGTTGGGGGTCAGGACCGCGATGTTAAAAAGGTCGTAGAGACAAAAAATTTATCACTGATGTCACGCACCGATCGCTTGGCTGCGTTTAAACAGAAGCTGACTGAAACCCAGGCTGGGCCGGTCCTAGAGGTTAAGCGCTCATTCATTAACATTATGACCGGGTGCAATAAATATTGCGCCTACTGCATTGTCCCGGTGACCCGTGGACGTGAAGTCAGTTACCCCATGCGTGAGCTGGTAGAGCGCGTGCAGCATGATGTGCTTAACGGCTCTAAAGAGATTACGCTGATTGGGCAAAACGTTAATTCATACATCGACCCTGAGACGCAGGCGCAATTTCCAGAATTGTTACGCCAGGTTGCCGCAATCGAGGGTGAATTTTGGGTTCGTTACGTGAGCCCACATCCGCAAGACATGACGGTGGAGCTTTTTGATGTGATGGCCGCCCATCGCCCAAAGCTTACTGGGTACGTACACTTTCCTGTGCAGTCCGGGTCAAACAGTGTTCTGCAGGTAATGAATCGTAATTACTCCATCGAAACGTATCTTGAAAAGATCGGGTGGATTCATGAGCGTATGCCGGATGCCACCATCTCGACCGATATCATTGTTGGATTTCCTGGTGAGACCGAGCAGGATTACCAGGCTACAATGAAGGTTATTGAGCAAGTTCGTTACGACTTAATTTACTCATTTATCTACTCGCCGCGCAAGTATACCAAAGCTTTTCGCATGACTGATGACTGTCCTGCAAATATCAAGTCAGCGCGCCTAGAAGCCCTCCAGAAGCGGCAAATGGAGATAGCGTGCCAAAAGAATTCTTTAAACATTGGTAAAATACTTACATGTTTAGTTGAAAAACGTTTAGAGCATGGTAAACTCTTAGCAAGAACAGAGGGAAATATACGCGTTCTCATTGAAGGTCCTGATACTTTGATAGGCACTTTTCTTAAGGTGCAGATCGGAGCCGCGGGGCCAGCGAATATGACCGGCAAGGTTATGGCGGCATAGCCAAGTGGTAAGGCAGTGGTCTGCAAAACCGCGATCCCCGGTTCGATTCCGGGTGCCGCCTCCATACTTCGCTCCTGCGGGCTACGCCTGGCGCAGCCAGAGCCAGCGCAGCCCTTTCTCTTATCCTTGAAAATAAACGATAGCAGTATGTGCCGGGGTGGCGGAATCGGTAGACGCAAGGGACTTAAAATCCCTCGGGCCAAAAGCCCGTGCCGGTTCGAGTCCGGCCCTCGGCACCAGTCTTCGCTCACGTTGTGAGCTACGCCTGGCTCGGCCATACTTCTTTTTTAATTTTTCGTCCAACTGACCCTGACGCAGCTTGCCCTTCGTAGCTTTAGCGTAGTAGGGCCAGTTTCCATATAATTCTCCTTCTCCCAATCATCATTAAATCATAAAAATTTTACCGATAAGACTTGACAAAACTTAATAGATGAACAATTCTGTGAATGGACAATGTGGCCTTACCTCCAGAAGCGTGTGTTATAAACGAATTGGTTGTAAGATTTTTGTGTTTTGGTTGAGGAGATTTTTATGAACAAGGCAGCGTTAATCGAGCATATGGCAAAAGAGACAAAATTGCCTAAAACTGCTTGTAAGAATGCGGTTGAATCATTTATCAGAGCTGTCGAAGGTACGCTCAAAAAAGGCAAATCGGTGGTCCTTACCGGTTTTGGTACCTTCACAGTAATGAAAAGAAAAGAGCGCGTGGGGATTAACCCAGCGACAGGTAACAAGATGAAGATACCTGCAAAACGTGTTCCTAAATTCAAACCAGGAAAAAGACTTAAAGACCTTGTTTCCTAAACCGTTATAGTTTATAAGCAGGCTTTATTGTTATGCTTAAATCAAGAGGCAGGATACTCCTTACCGGGTGTCCTGCCTCTTTTGCTATTCTCTAGCAGTCCACAGCACGGGCGTGATACCATACCCAATAGTATTTATACTGATACATTGTTATTTTAATGGTAAGGAAGGGATAGGCTATGTCCGTTACTGAGAATATTTGGGCGTTGGTTGATCGTGTAAAGTCATTTTGGGCTACATTTGACGTTAAGCAGTGGGCCCAGGGAATCGGAGGTTCGTCAGCTGAAGCAATTGAAGCAGCGGTCTATTTTGCCCTCAGTTTTAGCATTGGCTTTCTCTTTAAAAAGTACTGCAAATTTGTTGTTGTCTGCCTTGTGGTGACAGCCTGCCTGATTAAAATTGGTGAGTACAACCAATTTTTGACTATTGATTGGGCTGCTATAAAAACCTGCCTTGGCCTTACGCCAGATACCGACCTGAACACATTGATGAATCACGGATGTGATTGGATAAAAAATAATGTGGTGCTGTTTGTTGCGATAATTATTGGTTTTTTAGTTGGCTACAAATTGGGATAGTATTTGCTCATGGGAGATATGGGAGAAGGGGCACGCTACCAGCTTTTAAGTAATGAAGAAAAGTTGAAGCGTGGCATTTACCAGGATGCCATTATCAGTCTGGTCGACAGCCTTCTGTACGATGCTGTTGATAGGCGTGCATCCGATATTCACCTACAGCCACATGAGCAGAGTGTCTTAGTGCGCTATCGCATTGATGGTGTTTTATATGACCATCACATGATTGCTGCCGACAAGGTTCCCTTAGTCGTATCCCGTTTAAAGATCTTGGCAAATCTTGATATTGCTCAAAGACGCCTACCACAGGATGGCAGGTTTAAAATGGTGCTTGGCAATAATGAAAACAATGAGCTATCTCAGACTATTATTGATTTTCGTGTAGCAACTTTTCCGGCGCTTCATGGCGAGAAAGTTGTTGTTCGAATTCTTGACCGCTCCCTACAATTTTTTACCCTCCAGACACTTGGCATGCAGCAAACTATGCTGGATGATTTGTTAGGCCTCGTGCAGCGGCCCAACGGCCTTTTTTTAGTCACTGGCCCGACGGGATGTGGTAAGACGACCATGCTCTATGCACTTATCAATGCTCTTAACAGCTCAGGCAAAAATATTGTTACGATTGAAGATCCGATAGAATACGAACTAAAAGGCATTACGCAAAGCCAGGTAAACACGAAGGCCGGCTTTACCTTTGAAAATGGCCTGCGTGCAATTTTACGCCAAGATCCTGACATTATTATGGTTGGGGAAATTCGTGATAAGCAGACCGCTCAAATTGCCATAGAGGCTGCGCTTACCGGCCACCTGGTGCTCAGCACCTTGCATACCAGCGATGCTCCCGGCGCAATAGCTCGTTTGCTTGAAATGGGCATAGAGCCATTCCTCATTAACGCTACGCTTAACGGTGTGCTAGCCCAGCGCTTGGCACGTCGCCTGTGCAATACGTGTAAGCTGGCACAGGAGGTTATTGGTCAGCCGTCGTCGTATTATCCTCGCGGCTGTCCAAGCTGTATGCACATTGGCTACATCGGCCGCATTGGCCTTTTTGAGCTCCTGGTCATGAATGATGAGATGCGCTTGCTTGTAACGTCTAAGACTGATGCGGCTACGTTACAAAGTAAGGCAAGGGCATGCGGTATGGAGAGTCTTATTGATGATGGTTCTCATAAGGTCAAGGCTGGTATAACGTCGCTGGAAGAAGTTATGCTATTAAGTAATCAAAAATAAAAGATCAGGGGAGTTGCGATGAATAAAAAAGTGTTAATACTACTTACAACCTCGGCATTGGTCATGGGAAGTCAACAGCCGTTAAAGGCATTTAGCTGGGGTGACCTTAGTCCTAGTCACTGGGGTTCAGATATTAAAAGTATTGCCACAGATATGGGAAATGCGATTAAAACCGTTGCGACCGACACTGCTAATACGGTTGCTAGTACGGCTGTAGCTTTTGGTGATGCCGTAAAAACAACAGCAACGGACACCTTTAAAGATCCAAGCAAGCTTTTAGGTGATATTGCCGATGACACAAAGGTGGCTACAGAGGTTGTAAATACTGCCGTCAACACGACTATTGCCACAGCGACAGCACCCCTAGTCGCCGTTACCACTGATATTCCAATTGCAAATACGCTTGTGAGCAATACGGTGCAAGGGACCGAAGACATTGCCGATGCGCAAGCTGCTCACGTTGGTCTAGATGAGCTACACACCATTGCGACAGTTGGTAATGATATTGTTACAGGTAAAGGTATAGGAACCATAGCAAATGACAGTTTAAGTGGGGCACAAACGGTGATTAGCCAGGCAAGTGGCAATACGGTTCAAAAGGCTATGGTTGATGCTACGACCAAGATGGCTACCAGTGACACAGAGGCGATTGTTCCTGGCACTGCCGGCAAGGTGATTGGCGGTGCCCTAGGCGGTGGTGTAAAGGTAGCTGGCACTGTCGCGCTCACAGACATTCCATCCTTGTATGCCAATCAGGCCAATATGGGCCTGGGTGGCATAAAGGATCTTGTGAATAATCCAGATGAAGTGGTAACAGAAGCAAAGGCTATAGGAACAGCTGAAGCAGCTCCGGTACACGTGGCTAAAGATATAGCTACCGGTAAAAGCGCGGGTCAAGTGGCACGTGATACCGGTGCTATAGTCACAGATTATGTAGCAGCAATTCCTCAAGCTACTACAGTGGCCAATAGTGAAATAGATGCCATTAAGACTGCTGCAACGGGACCATCAGTTATGCGAGATTCAGCGCAAGAGCTCATTGCTGGCACTAAAGATGTATTTAGTGGTAACATTAAAGGCTTTGGCAAAGGCGTTGGTGAGATCGCTGAAAGCGAAGGCGATTTTCTCACCGCAGGTTTTGTAAGTGCCACTAAAGATTCAATTACTAGCGGAAGCCTCGATCCTATCAAGCAGCACGGAATGGATATTGGTACTGAAGCCCAGAATATCATGGGCCTTCCTCAGCCGGTTATAAATGCCATTCTTAGCAAAACTGCTGTACAGCAAGAGCAAAATCAGGTGATTGGTGATGCGGTATCAACTGCCATAACAGCATACACTGGAGTAGGCGGCTCACTTGGTGCAACGCCAAAACCTATTGCTACGGCAATAGCGCCTAATGGTTTGTATGTTGCCACAGGACTGGATAATAGCACGCTCATGATGCTTAAATCGTCAGTCAATGTGTTAAAAATTAAGCCCGGCGATCCAAAGCCAACGATGGCACCAGTCGGTACCACCGTAACGCTTGACGGTGCTCCTGCCACGGCAGCCTCGATTACCTGGTCGCCAGATAGCGCTTTTTTTGCTGTGGTATCTGCCGATCCAGTCGCCCTTGAGGTCTATTCGTTTGATGGCACTAATGCGCCAACCAAAGTTGAAGCATCATTGACGTGGGGGTTGCATGGTCCATCAGCCGTTGCTTGGCATCCTAAGGGCGGGTATATTGCGGTGGGTAATGCGGGCAATAACAGCATACAATTATTTGGGTTTAGTACCACTGAAGGCGTATCCATGGTGAAGCCGTTAGGCACGTCTGTGTTTACAAGGACCGGTGCCAGTGGTCTAGGCATTCTTGCCTGGTCACCCGACGGCAACTATTGTGCTGTTGTTGACCAGGTCCATGCAATTTTACAGGCCTATGCATTTTCTGCTGGTAAGCTCACACTGGTAGGTGGTGATGCCGGTGCCGGCCACGATGCTCATGCAATCTTTTGGACGCCAGATGACAAGTATATTACGATTGCCACCAGTGCAAATCCACCGGCAACAAAAACATTCTACTTTAATGGTAAGACTACACCGGTTGCAGTCGGTGCGAAAAAAACTGTCGCTGGCACAACGAGTGCGGTGCCAAAAGTTGCTACGGGCATAACGCCAACTCCTGCCACTACAAGTACAAGACCAGCCGTTGTTGTAAGTCAGCCAGCTCCTCATCTGACTGGTGCAGTAGTGCCCGTGCATGTTCAGGCGCCAGTTCCTCAAACGCAAACGGTGCACCCAGTGCCGGCTGTTGTACCAAACAAGAACGCGATGGGGAAGAAGACAGAGCCAGCACACGTTATTGCTAAGCGTGCTACGGCTGGTGTTGTGCATAAAAAAGCTCAGCCTGTTGCCAAGGTAAGCAATAAACAGATTGTTGTTAAAAAGGTTGGTAAGAAGCAGCCGATTGTTCCGGCCAGCAAAAAGCCCGTTTTTCAGCAGATAAAACAGGCGACGCCGACGGCGGGCAAGCAGGCTAGACAAAGTCAACGCATTGGTGCGGTTGAGGGCAAAAAGCCAGCTGTGATTAAAAAGTCGGTTCAACCAACGGTCGAGATTGAGCATGAAGCATAGCCTCAATAAACCTTGCTTAACCATTCAAGGGGATCGACGGAGACATTGTTAACCAAGAGCTCCCAGTGCAGATGATAACCAGATGCGTAGCCCGTTTTGCCTACACGGCCGAGCGGGCTACCTTTTTTTATGGTCTCGCCAACATTGATGTCAGCAAAATCTTCAAGATGGGCGTAGAGGGTAAAGACGCCAAGGCCGTGGTCAAGTACGACGGTATTGCCGCTAATGACAAAGCGATCCTTAATAATGACCTTACCATGTTGTGCTGCCCACGTGACACACTTAGGATGATTAATTAAATCAATTCCTTTGTGCATGTAGCGACCGCGTTCTGGTGTCATGCGAATTTCACCAAAGGGCGTTGTCATGCGTTGCACTTCTATGGGATATTCAAAAGGGCCGTTCCATAATTTATGTTTTGGTGACTCTTGTAGCCACTTTTGCATAGCCTCTTTCAAAACTTTGCTATCAATGCCGGATTCTTTTTCTTGAGCCCATTTATCTGCATTAACATTAAAGCCCTTTTGTTTTTTAAACTCAAATGCCTTGACCTGCACGTTGGCATGGAGTGAGAGTTTATTTTTAACCGGATCTTCAATATCGGTGGTGATAATCTGTTCAAAGGGGCGCTCCTCAGCATCCACAGGAATGAAGCATTCATAGAGCGTTGAGTCGGGTGACCCTGGATAGAATGAATAAGTCGTGGCAAATAGTTTAACTTCAGCGTGAGCAAGTTTTTTATTGGCCTGTAGTTTCATGTGCAACGTTTTGCCCTGATCCACCGTATAGTCGCTGTCTAAAAAGGTAGCGCGCAGCGGGGCGTTATCGACGATGAAGCGGTAGCTAGTCGTGGCATTATTGCTGTGATAACTGCTATCTACGGCATATACTTCCAGCGTATGCTGGCCATCAGGCAAGGTGGTTGTATCAATGGAAAAAGGCACATTGAACTGCCGCGCCTTAACTTTATTGCTGAGTAATTGGGTGCCATCAAGGGTGACGTTGACGGTTGAAATTTTATAATCGTTGTTGGCAATCAGTTCACAGGGGGTTTGCCGTGCATAAAAACCGCCATCATCAATCCCTTTAAGGGTAACAATGGGCGGCTGGTGGTAGGTGAAATATTTAAAGAGCTTGGCTCCGCACCAGGCAAAAAAAAGTAAGCTGAGAACGCAAAAGAAGGGAATTTTAAGACGATTGATCATGGTAGCACATCGATGGTAAACTAGTAGAACTAATGAAAATATGCCTGGATCCTGAAACAAGTTCAGGATGACAAAATTAAACGCGCTTTCATAATAAAGTTTTTTTAAATTTCCGCAAATGGAAAAGATAGTTATGCACCATCTTATTGCACAGGCTAAAGCATTGCCACCATGCCCCGGGGTCTATCTCTTTAAAGACCAGGACGGGCAAGTGCTCTATATTGGCAAAGCAAAGCACCTTAAAAAACGTTTGTCTCAGTATGTACAGCTGCTTGGCTCTGACCACAAAGTTGATACACTTTTTGCCCAGAGCCATACGATTGAGCATATCAAGACGGCTAATGAAGTAGAGGCGTTGCTGCTCGAGGCACGGCTCATTCAGAGTTACAAACCGCCCTGCAACGTGCTGTTAAAAAGTGGCAACCCGTTTCTGTATCTTCTCATTGCGCCCAGCAAGCCTGGGGGGCTGCCAACGATACAGCTGGTGCGCACGCAAAAACAGAAGGGTACCTACTTTGGGCCCTTTCTGGAAAAGGGTGCCGCACGCCGGGTGTATGATTTTTTAATCAAGACGTTTAGGCTCAAGATTTGTGGCAAGAAAATGCCAAATGGCTGTCTCTATTATCATATGGGCATCTGCTCAGGCTCATGCCGCCCAGACTTTGACCAGGCCGCCTATCTTGAACGCTTGGAGCTTGCCAGGCAGGCGCTGCAACAGGGGCATAAAAAATTCTTATCGCACCTGAAGGAGCAGATTGATGCAAGCAATAAACAACGTGCTTTTGAACAATCACGTCAATTACACCAGTACTACCAGGCATTTGAGCATGTCTTTGATGCGCTTGATTACAAGCAATCAGGGATCAAGCCGCTGATTGATAAAGACATTTGGGTGCTGACTGAGGATAACACGGCGCTTTTTGTTTTGGGCGAGCGGCATAATGTGCTCAAAGAAAAGCGTGTCTTTTATTTTCCTCTGGCCCAGGTAGTCGACGCAGCGCTGCTTGAAGAGTACTTCTTAGGCTACTACCGCACCTTTGTACCACCAAGTACCATTCTGATTAATACGCCGTTGGCAACTGATATGGCGGTCTACGAAGATTTTTTGCAGTCCTGGCACGCCAACAGGAACCATGACGGCGCTCGCCCTGAGGAGATTGCGAAGCAATCGTCTCGAAGGGTCGAAGAAAATAACCGCTTAGATTACAAAATAACCATCCTTATCCCACAAACCGGCCACATGGCCGCACTCATGCGTCTTGCGCAGGTACAAGTCGCCCAGACGCTGTCCAAGCAGCAATCGCTAGCAGGGGCGCTCAAGCTTCTGTTCAAGCTTCCTCACCAGCCGCATACGATTGATTGTTTTGATATTTCGCACAAGCAGGGCATGTTTATGGTTGGCTCCTGCGTGCGATTTGTTGATGGCAAGCCGGACAAGAACAACGTGCGGCGCTTTCATATTAAGACGGTTGAAGGGCAAAATGATTATGCTTCATTGCGCGAGATTGTCGCGCGGCGCTACCGGGATGTGCAGGATTTGCCCGATCTTATTTTGATTGATGGTGGCAAGGGACAGTTGAATGCGGTTGTTGATCTTTTTCCGCAGGCAGAATTTGCAAGCCTTGCAAAGCGGGAGGAAACGGTTTTCTCCAAGCGACTGCCGGCTGCGGGTAAAAAACTGGACCAAAAAAGCTACGCAGGACAAGTGTTAATTGCCCTGCGTGATTATGCGCATCATTTTGCGATTAGCTTTCATAAGCAGATTGCGAAGATTGAGTGATGGTTATGCGGCGTCAGCATCAGAGTTATTTACCATGTCAGGGTGCTCGGCTATAGACATATAGAAATTGGGCATCTTGCACGTTTTCTCCACAACACTCGTTGTAATGGCGCCTATGATTGTTGGTAATGCAAGGAAAAATATAGAATGCAATGTATATTTAGCTATATTGCTAGGTGTCCGAAGAAAATTGCCAGATGGGCTACTGTATGCCGATCGTTTTGGTTCGAAATAACAGAGGCTAGCAACACCAAGACCCACTCCTGTTGTGAAGATGCCGGCCATTTTAAGATAATTGTTTCTGCGTCTTAGTCTTAAGGCCTTCGAAGCTGCAGATTCTACTTCAGTAACAACTGCTAATGGTTGAACCCCACGAAGCATGGGTTTGTTTTTAAGCACTGCAACAACAAAGCCTTTTGGCAAGAGGTCCACAATTTCGCAAAAGACCGTTGCGGATAAGCATTGTAGGGCGGTTTTATGCTTATAATTCTGTATCAAAAGCAGGTCTTTACGTGTTTCTGGATTTTCAATAGCTTGTAGTATTGTTTTGACTGGGCAATTAACGTTGCCTTGGCCATCCTTCTCGACCTTATGAGCATGCACATGTAATATAGTGTGCCCATGGTGACCTTGTATCCGTGCCAATGTGGCCATGGCAGGCTTGGCGTAATGCAAAAGTAGATTAAGCGTCTTAGCATCAATATTGTTGTTATGCAATACTGTGTTAAGCGTATTATTTTGTTTACCAAGTAAGACCAATTGATCATCTTTTGATAGCGATTCCATGATGGCTGTTACGGCTGGGTCTGCAGCTTCAAGATTAACCAAGGAATGAAGCACTGTAGAACCATTATCATCCTCTTTAAAAATTAGCTCTTTAACTTGAGCAGGTGTCAGTCCATCAAGAAGTGCGTGTATCATTTCTCCTGAGTGAGCGCGATGTAGTGGCGTGCGGCCATACTCATGTTGTTGGGATAACGCTTCAAGATACTGTTCATTAGATGCATCAGGACGTTGGTCAGCAAGGTACTGTCGAAGCGTGGTGACCGCTTTGGCATTATCAGAATGACTAAATCTGTGTAAGATATTTGATCGCTTTATGTAATCATAGTGCTCATTACGTGGTAAATGACGCACCAGTGGAACAATGGTATTATCATTTTGTATATTGCCGAGGGCTGAGGCAATGTATCCATAGCCACCAGTAAGTATCTGAAGACGTTGCTTTGCTGGGATTGATTGCATCAAGACGTGTATTGTCTTGACATTATCTTCCATAACGGCGCTTCTCAGGGCTGTTTTTATTTCGACAATATATTTGGGGTGCTTTCTAATGAGTGCAATTATTGTTGCCTTCGATAATCGCGCACTAAGTGCCCTATTAGTCTCCGCCAGGGCAATAAGCCTGTTGGTGGTGTCGTACAAATCCATGGTATTATCAACAAGGTACCCAACGATATCCTGCGGCAAGGTTTCTAAGGCTTGCCTTGTGCGTACTATGGTATCTAGCGGTGTGTTGCTGGATGTCTGTTGTTCGTGCACACCAAAGTCTGATGTCTGCTGTACTTGCATACCAAAGGCGGTAGTAAGGCCAGCGTTGACTAAAAGCCCAAAGGCTAGGATCTGTTTAAAAACGTTCTTCATGGATAACCCTCCAACTTGGTTTTTTTATTCCTGGACTACATTGTCCATTTCTTCCAGTCTACATCATTTTATTGTATTTACAAATAGAAGATAAAATGTGGTAAAAATATGAGAATTTGCATATCTTACCCCTTCAAATTTAAGCCTTTTGGTTCTTTGATATAATTTTGGATCAACAAATCGACAAATGTCATTTTACAGATCCAAAAATGGGGTATATAATGGTACTTTAAAATGACATTCTTTAAAGAAAGGACTTTCAGATGCGCATTTCAACGTTTATTGGCAGAGAAAAAGAACTTAAAAAACTTCAGTCCTTTAGTCAAAAAAGAATCGCCTCATTCATCGTCGTCAAAGGAAGGCGGCGGATTGGTAAGAGCCGCCTGATTCAGGAGTTTGCCAAAGGCTTTGATGCATTTTATATCTTTGCCGGTATCCCACCGCATGAGGGCGTAACCAAAGAAAGCCAATTGGAGGAATTTTCACGGCAAATTGCGCTCCAATTCAATAGTCCCTATGCTACCTTTCATGATTGGGGTGATGCCTTATGGGCTGTGGGCAAACAGATCCAATCGAGTAAAATCTTATTATTTTTCGATGAAATCTCATGGATGGGATCAGAGGACCCAACCTTTCTTGGTAAAATTAAAAACTTTTGGGATCTTCAGGCTAAAAACAACAGTGCATTGGTGTTTGTTGTTTGCGGCTCGGCGTCTTCATGGATTGAAAAAAATCTTTTGAGCAGTACCGGCTTTGTGGGACGTATTTCTTATACATTAACGCTCAAAGAGCTGCCGCTGAATGATTGCAATAAATTTTGGCCGACAACTATTTCCGCCTATGAAAAGTTGAAAGTATTGTCAGTCACTGGTGGCATTCCTCGTTATTTGGAAGAGATTGATCCAAAGCTTACCGCGGAGGATAACATTAAAGATCTCTGTTTTACGCATGGGGGATTTCTTGTTGATGAGTTTGAAAAGATATTTTCAGATCTCTTTTTACATCAAAGCTCGTTCTATAAAAAAATGCTGGCGCATCTTGTCACAGGGCCCCATGATCAAGCTGCTCTTTGCCAGGCCTTAGGTATTGACCCTAGCGGACGCATGTCAGAATATCTTGAAGAGCTTAGTCTTGCCGGTTTTATTACGCGTGATCACACCTGGAATCTATCTACCGGTGCTGATGCAAAATTAAGTAAGTATCGTTTAAGCGACAACTACCTTCGTTTCTATCTAAAATATATAGAAACGAGCCTCAGTAAAATCAACCGGGAGACTTTTGAGCCAAAGTCCTTAACAACACTCCCTGAGTGGAATACCATAATGGGGCTTCAATTTGAGAATCTTATCATTAATAATAGGCACCTTATAAAGGACGTATTAGGCATTAAAGCGGAAGATGTTGTATGCGACAATCCATTTTTTCAAAATAAAACGGTTCGCATGCCAGGATGTCAAATCGACTATATGATCCAAACCAAGACCAACACGCTGTACGTGTGCGAAATTAAATTTTCAAAAACTGCCATTGGGTCTGAGGTTGTTCATGAGGTTAAAAAGAAAATTGCTGCCATTAAAGCCCCTCGGGCTTATTCGTTTCGCCCCGTGCTCATCCATGTTAATGGAGTTAGTGAGGATATCATTGATCAGGACTACTTTACGCATATTATCGATGCAACACGTTTTTTAGTTTAGTAACCCAAGCACCCCCGAGGTTTCTAATACGGCTGATCCAGTAGCCAACGCCGTATTCTTCTTCAGGTCCCCCAGTTCCTATTACTTCATGTTCAGCTTCTTCTGCAAGTGGCTGTTGTGCGAAAAAGTCTTGTAATTGCCCAGAGCCATGATTTTTTATAAATTTCCCTAGCTCATTGATTTTGTTGTGCTTTGCTTGTATAGCGACTGTTTCAGTCCAACCATTATATATGTCATTAATCTCATTAAGACATGCATTTACTGCAGCCTGTTGTTGCGGTACGCCCAAAGAACCACCATGAATAGCTTGTTTAAAATGAATAAAAGAAGCTTGCCATGCATATTCAAGAAGTGTGTTACCTATAAAATCATACCGCAAGTATTCTTGACTTTGGATGGGAGAGGTATCTTCAACGTGTGTTTGACTTGCGATACTTTTGCGTTCTAGCTTGCATGCTTGTACCAAATTAATGTATCTAATAAATTTATTGATTGTATCGTAGATTGATAGTAGCCGCTTTGCGTGAGGTAGAGTGATTCCTTCCAGCTCTTTCAGTTTTTCTAGCGCACTATTTAGGTCATCTAATGCATCTGCTTGAGGGAATAGTGATTTAAAGTCATTTGAGGTAGTATCAAGCCGCACGATCTTAAGGCACTTGAGGTATGTTTCAAATGAGGCATTTTTTCCTATAGTTAAAAAATTTATGTACCTAAAGCCATCCTCATCTGCATAACTAAGAAATCCATCTAAATAGGTTGCTAATTGTTCTTCTAATCTAGACAACGTGTCTACTGTTGATCCTGTTAATTCTCCTATCTTTTGAACGTGACAGAAGCGAGCGATGTCGTAACATATAGCCCTAAGTTGTTCAATTGTTAGAGGATTCTGCATACTGGACGCTTTGAGTATGTCTGTATAACCTAAGAGTTGCTCCTTTTGTGACGGTGTAAAGGTAAAGCCGGATGAGCTTGATGATGAGCTACTCGATGCACTTGATGGATTGTGGTGGTAGTTATTATTATTATTATTATTGTTGTTGTTGTTGTTGTTGTTGTTGTTGAGTGGCTGGGACCTTACAGCATCATACTTGACCCGATTGTTTTGGTCGGATAAGACTTCATAGGCTACGCTGATGGCTTTAAATTTTTCTGGATTACCGCCTTTATCAGGATGCAACTTCATAGCAAGTCTGCGATAAGCCTTTTTGATTTCATCTTCACTTGCACTAGAAGTCAGTCCCAACGTCGCGTACAAATCCTTATCCTTGACTTGATTTATATCCAATGTTGCTGTTGGTGCGTTCCCATATTGTTCTTGCGCATCATTATTGCGATTCATACCCTGTATTGTAGTAAAAAAATTACCAAAGACGGCATAGGCCGATATTATGAGCACTTTCTTTAACATGATAAATTCCCCTAAAAAAAGACTGTATATTATTCGATAGTTGTAATGTGATACCTTGCCTTGTCCCATGCAACTTTCAGTCTGGGGTCATTTTTGATAAATAATCAATATTTTCCTGATTTTCCTGCTTAATGCCTTGACCTAGCTAAGCCGGTCATCCTCCGGTTGTTTTACTTAACCAGCGATCCATCGGTTAGGTTGATTATCGCTTTATGAACATTCTCATTAACATCAATAAATGGTTTAGCTACTGCATATAAAGGATACGAGTAAATTCTCTGTTCACTAGAATAATTGCGCGCACTAAAACGCATGCCATAAAGACTATTGCTATGTGAATCTAAAAAAATATGCATGCTTATGATGCGCAAGCTTGTGCCCGCTTTAACCTCAATAGGAACTACAGCCTCTTTAAGCTGCACAAGATAGTCAATCTCTGCTTGACTGCTGCGATTTTCCTTACGCCAATAAAACAGTTCTTCCTTCATGATAGGGTCAGCATACGCCAAAATTTCTTGACCCACAAAAGCTTCAACGATCTCACCTTTATTAATAAAAAGCGAAAGCGGATCAATAAACCACGATGATATATCTAATTTTAATAATGCTTGTGTCAACCCAACATCCAAGGCAATGATTTTAAAATCATCTAAATCAGCCTGCGCGCCAATAGGAATACCTTGTCCTGAGCTTTTGACTACGCGATAGAGAAGGCCAGCCTTTTCAAGTAGTTCTAATGCGGGCTCAAGTTCTCGTTTTTGATATTCACCTACGCGGTTATACATAAATTTTCTGCTTAATTGCTCAAGGGCTTTTTGAAATAATTGATTAAGATATTTGATCTGGGTTTTTTTTGCATACTTTCCAAAATCATTTTGATAACTCGCTATGAGATCTGCGTGTATAATTTTCGCATTGCGAGATGTTCTTGTTTTAATCCATTCACTAACAGCACCAGGCATGCCGCCTATAGCAAGATACTCACCAACAATAGTGAGTAGTTTTTCATGCACCGGCTCAAGCATGGACTTTTGTACATCATTGTTTATGATTAATTTTGCCCATTCTCTATGACCAAGCGCCACTAAAAATTCTAGAAATGAAAGCGGATACATGTAAAGAAAGGTGACGCGTCCAACTGGCACGCCAACCTGCTCAATAGCAAACTCAAGCAAGGAGCCAGCTGCTACAATGTGGAGCTCTGGAATCAATTCATAAAAATAGCGCAGGGCAATAATCGCCCTTGGTACACTTTGTACTTCATCTAAAAAAAGCAACGTTTGCCCTGGTATAATTTTTTTTTGTATAAGTTCGGACAATTGCTCAATAATGCGGTGAGGGTCTAAATCTTTTTCAATAATAAAACGTGCCGCCTCGTTTGATTCAAGATTTATTTCTACAAAATCTGGGAATGCTTTACCAAGTTCTCGCACCGCATAGGTCTTTCCAACCTGACGGGCCCCCCGCAATAAAAGTGGCTTGCGGTGTGTTCGCTCTTTCCACTCCAACAAAAAATAATCTATTATTCTCTTCATCGTGCTCCATCAGCCTATTGAGAACCAAAATGTATAAAAATCAGGGGTTATTTATACGAAATATGTATAAAAATCAAACCATTATTTGTTGAATATTGCATAAAAATCAGGGGTACGCAATGGTTATTGAATACTTTTAAGGCTCAGACGCAGCACACAAGGGCCGCCCAGGCAAAAAAAGAGGCGCTCACTTTTTATCGTGAGCGCCTCTTTTTTTGAATCATTTTATTTTTACTTAACCGTAGACCCATTATCAATCTTGCCATCAACCACAATAGGCCGTAGGTACTCACCATTGTCAGCCAATAGCATCATGCCATGCGACTCAAGGCCCATCATTTTACGCGGCTTAAGGTTAGCAACAAAGACTTCCTGCTTGCCGATCAGATCCTCAGGCTTAAGGCGCTGGGCTACACCAGATAGGATTTGGCGCATGCCAAGTTTGCCAAGATCGACCTGGAGCTTATACAGTTTCTCAGAGCCTTTTACCGGCTCACAACTCAAGATAGTGCCAACAACTAATTGAACTTTAGCAAAATCTTCTATGCCAATTTCCGGTACTGCTGGCTGGGCAGGTGCAGATACTGGCGCAACTGGTTGCTCTTCTACAAGCACATGCGTTTCTGGTCGAACGAACAACGGCTCATCCTGCTTGGTGAGTGTAAAGGACTGCGTCCATGCATTTTCACGCAAGATCGGTTCATAATTTGTGCCAAGCTCTAGACGCTTGCCAAGGCTTGCAAGCAAGCTTGTCATCTTGCTAGGCATGATAGGCCACAACATGGTGGCAATGGCGTTCAGACTGTGACAGACGGCAGCAATAACTTCAGCAAACAGTTCTGGGTTTTTCTTTGCAAGTACCCATGGCTGCTGCGCATGAAAGTACGCATTGACCTCTGAGATAAATTGCCACAGACCGGCAAGGCCGATGTGAAAATAACCCTTGTTCATCTCTTCCCAATAGAGTCGGTACGCCTCTTCACATCGCTCACGCAGGGCAGCCGATGTCGCCTCATAGGTAGCTGGTGAATTGACAGTACTCAAACCATTATTCAGTGCCAACGTTAACGTACGGTTTAATAAGTTGCCAAGATTATTTGCTAAGTCAGCGTTAATGCGTTCTTCAAGATCTTTAAGATCAAAGTGTCCGTCCTGAGAGATAGGGATCTGGCGCATCAGATAATACCGCACCTGTTCAACACCATACCACTCGGCCAGTTGACCGGGGTCGTAGGCATTGCCAAGTGATTTGGACATCTTCTGCTGACCGGTGAGCACGTAGCCGTGAACCAACAATTTTTTAGGCAACGGCAGGCCAGCAGCCATAAGAAACGCGGGCCAGTAAATGGCATGGAAGCGAACAATATCTTTAGCCATTACCTGAACATCGGCCGGCCACCATTTGGCAAATTCAGCCTGTGCTTCAGGTGATGTTTGGCCATAGCCCACTGCAGAGAGATAATTGTTAAGCGCGTCAGCCCAAACGTAAACAGTGTGTGATGGGTCGCCAGGAAATGGGATGCCCCAGCTGACGGTTTTGCGCGAGATGCTTAAATCTTTAAGCCCAGCTTTAACAAAGGCCACCACCTCGTGCAAACGTTCACGCGGCGTAACAAAGTCAGGATGCTCTTCGTAAAACTTGAGCAGTTTATCTTCGTACGCAGAGAGGCGGAAGAAGTAACTTTCTTCTTCTATTTCTTTTAACGAGCGATTGCAGGTAGGACACAGGTACTGTCCCTGCTCATTTTTAATCGGGTCGCTACCAACATTGACAAATGTTTCACACGGCACGCAGTACCAACCACTGTACGTTGATTTATAAATATCACCCTGCTCTTGCAGTTTTTTAATCCACGCCGTTACTGCCTGCTCGTGCGCGGTGTCAGTTGTCCTGATAAAAGTATCAAAGCTTATTTCGTACTTGTTCCACATATCCTTGAACGCCGGTACGATGCTATCCACAAAGGCTTGCGGCGCCAAGCCAAGTGACTCGGCTTTCTCTTGAATCTTTTGGCCGTGCTCATCAGTACCCGTAACAAAGCGGACATCCTCGCCCATCAGGCGGTGCCAACGTGCCACCACGTCGGCAATCAATGTTGAATAGAGGGTGCCAACGTGCGGCTTGGCATTAGGATAATAAATTGGCGTTGTGATGTAACATTTCTTATTGTTCATGATTATTATTTTCGTATTAGTTGGACATTTCTAATGCTGAAAGAGGTGGATCCTGAAACAAGTTCAGGATGACAAAAGAGGGATAATATTTCCTTACTTGTCATTCCGGACTTGATCCTGAAGATAATCATTGCTTCTTTTTTGTCATCCTGAACTTGTTTCAGGATCCAGAGACAATGTAGAAAGTCTCTTTATGGTTCCCCTGGATCCCGGATCCCGCCTTTGCCAAGGCTTCGGCGAGGCAGGCAAGTCCGGAATGACGTCCGTAGCAATTACTAAATTTTTTACAAATCCCAACGCCCCGAGAAAGGCCCTCATGCATTATCTTCTCTATTCATCACCAATGGTAAAGTGCTTAAACTTGCTAAAGAATCGATCCCACCGTACATTCTTTTTCCAAAAATCAATCGGGTGTTTAATCAGCTCAAAGAGCCAGAATGACTCTTCGCTATCAACCGACCAGATGACAAAGCTTGCACGACCATGGACTAATTTTTCATCCAGGAAGAGCCACCAACGGCTATCGGTACTATTCTTTCTGCTATCGCCCATAACCCAGTATTTTCCAGGAGGGACAATGTACGGACCGTACACATCATGGCATACATGATGATCATAGCTTGGAGTATAAGGATAGGTCAGATCCGGCTGATCATTATCCATTCTGTGTACGACGGCATCTTCATCAACATAATAATACGGCTGCTTGTCATATGGCTTTGATGGGTCATACGTATAGCGACGCATCAACTCTTCATAACGCAAAAAGCTAGGGACGGCAAAAGGGCCAAAATGTTCGAAGGGAATAAAGCCGCGTGATTTACGTAGGGTAATTAATGGCAGATTATTAACATAAGGCTCATCAAGCTTCTTGCCGTTCAAATAGACAACCGTTTTACCATACTCAACGCGGCCCTCTATGGTATCACCAGGCACGGCTATCGCTCGCTTAACCCAATTATCCGGTCCGGTGCCAAGGCCAAGGAGTGGGATAGGAAAGCCAATGTAACGCTGCCACAAATAATGAAACGAGCTGGAACGATCATAATCAAAGGTCGGATTATCAAAAATAACCAAGTCACCACGCTTCACAGGAGCAAAGAAGTAGGCCATCTTGTTACCCCACAGGCGATCACCAACTAAAATGTTTGGTTCTGCTGATCCGGTAGGAACATGATATAAGCCAAAGACAAAGTTGCGCAATACCAATGCTAAGCCTAAGGCAACGACAACGGCTTCGATCCATTGGCGCCATAACGGCTTGGTTAATTCATGCAGCTCTTTGGTATATTTTTTTAGTTTATATATTTTTTCTTTAAGGGCGCCTTCGGAGGTAGCAGTACCAGCGGGTGAGTTAAGTGCCGTTTTAAGGTCACTGGCAAGCTGGTCAGATTCTTGCAACAGCAGGCTACCACGTTGGTACACCCCGCGCATACTTCTTTTGGTGCTAAGACCATCTATAATCTTTTGGTACCGCTCTCGCTGGGCAAAATATTTATCACTAATCTTTTCAAAAGAGTGCAGCAAATTTTTCATTACAAAACCTATTCATTAATTAAAACTTACTATTAACGTTGCTTACAGTGTGCCACAACCAGGCCCGTCATGCAAACCCTACCGTAAGCCAAATCTCCTCAACCTTCTTACGTAATTGGTTTGGATACAGCGGCATGTAGAGACGTTTGAAGATCTCTTTGGTAGGGGACAGGTGTGTGTGTAATAAGTATTTTTTATCTATTTTCTCGTTAGCATTTCTATTAGCAGAGTTGTAACCATACGTTGTACTGTTCAATTCCATGATTTCGTCAGACAACATAAAGTTGATAAATTCATGAGCCCATTCTATTTTTTTGCTGCGCTTAGGAATAGCAAAGTTTTCCATGATAAGCATGCTTCCCTCTTTTGGAATAGCAAAATCAAAACGATCGCTATACGATAAAATTTTACGCATATAATTACTTGAAGTAAGCGCTATGGGGACAATATCAGCAAACAGAAAGTACTCAACGCTGTGAACCGTGTACGATTCGACCCACGATTTTTGCCGTACAAGGCAATCTTGAATTAATGTGAGCTCTTCAGTCGTAAGATTATCGATACGACCAAACATCTTCATGGCTGCAAAGAGGACAATGTCGCGCGAGTCATCAAGCGTACAGATGCGATATGGCTCCTTTACAATTCCCTCTTGTACCAGCAGCTTTGGATCTTTATAAATAAGATCAAGGCTCATGTCATCGCGATTAATTTTATTAAAAAATACTTTATCGTACACAAAGCCGTACACATACCATTTATGGGGAAACGAATACCGGTTACCAGGATCATAATCCTTATTAAGCAGGTGAGGATACAGACCCTGGGCGTTTACAATTTTGCTATGATCAAGCGGGTACAACAATCCTTCGGTACGCAACAATTGCACCATGAAGTCAGCTATGTTAACGATGTCATACCCCTCGCCTTCATTAACTTTAAAGCGGGCATAAATATAATCATCCATCTCTGCGTACGTCAACTTGACCTTGATACCGGTCTTTTGTTCGAAAAGCTCTATCGCTTCAGGGCTGATTGTTTCCACAAACAGGCAAACGTTAAGCGTTTTACCGGTGGTAAAAAATTCGACAAACAGCGGCATGTACAGAAAAAAAGCAAACAGTGTAATGTACGCAACAAGGATAATTAACTTGCCTTTGATGCTTGGTAGAAAATGATTTTTTACCGGCGCGTTATTCATTATATGCTCCGCTATTCGTACGAAATGACATGATCAACAACCTTAAGGGAGCATAGCACAAGTACTAGGATGCTACTAATAACCAAAAAGCAGGTTGAGACCGCATTAATCATGGGATCTACCCCTGTCTTAATCATAGAATACACGTACACCGATAAGGTTTGTACCGTAGGGCCAGAACAAAAGAACGAGATTAAAAAATCATCCATTGATAGCGTAAAGACCAAAAGACCAGAGGCTATAATGGAAGGCATTAAGAGGGGCAACACAACCTTACGAAATGTCTGTAAGTAGGTCGCACCCAAATCCAGCGATGCTTCCGTCAAGATTGGGTCCAACTCAACAAAGCGCGCCTTGACAATAGGGACTACAAAGCCAAGTCCCAACAGCGTATGCCCAGCAATGACGCTGCCATACCCCAGGGGAATATTAAAGAAATTAAAGATACTCAAGATGCCAATTGCCAGAACAATTTCTGGTAATAAAATATTGGTGTAAAAAATATTGCCAAGCATAGATGTCCGCCACCAGCGGCTAGCCACAACGAAGAAGGTGCCGACCAAAAGACTCAGAAACGTGGTCACTATTGCCACAATTAATGACGTTTCAAGCGCACTGATAATCTCTGGTGAATTGATTAATTTCTTATACCAGCGCAACGAAAATCCAACCCACGAGACGGAAAATGCCGCATCGTTAAATGAAAAGAGTACCAGCACGATAATGGGCATATACAAAAATAGATAGGCTATTGCGACTACAATAGGATTTAAAAAACGCCAGAAGTATTGTCTATTATCTACCATTATCTATTATCCCCAAAACTCTTTAGCTGAGCCATTACCGTTTAATCCGTCATGATGCGATTGTCTGTACCGCTGGACAATCTTTTTGCCACGGAGCAACACGTAGGTAAGCCCCATTACCATAATCGGAAACATAACACCAATAAAGGCTAGGGCTGCACCAGAACGCCAATCACGTGATTTCAAAAATTTATCAACAATAACACTACCCCAGAAAGCGTATTTTGATCCACCCAGCAACGATGGAATAGCAAACTCGCCAAAGGATGGAATAAATACCAGCAGCAGCCCGGCATACACTCCCGGCAATGAAAGTGGAAATACAATCCGCCTGAATGTTTCAAAGCGATCGGCTCCCAAGTCTGCAGAGGCTTCCAGGTACTGTTTATCCATTTTTTCAAGTACGGCATAGATGGGCAAAATCATGAATGGCAGGTAACATGAGACCATGCCAACAATAATGGAAAAGTAATTATTGAGCAGATGAAATGATGGCGAAATCAGGCCAATGCGCTGGAGCAGCACACTGATCATACCATTTTTGCCTAGCAAGAAAAACCAGGCGTATGTCTGTACGATCAGATTGGTCCATGATGGCAGAATGAGCGTAAAAAGAAGCAATGTTTTATATCTTCTTCCACTTTTAACAGCCAAGTAGTAGGCCACTGGGTACGCTATAATGAAGCATATTGCTGCAATTAAAATGGCAACAAAAAATGAGCGCAAAATAATTTTAAAGCAGAGCGAGTGTATGATATCACTGTAGTACGAGCCGGTCAAAAAATAGGTGCCAGTGACTGCTGAATAGTCACAGATGCTGTAAATGGCCAGAACGAAAAACGGTATATACAAAAACACCACTTGCCATAACAGTGCCGGGCATGCCAAGAAAAATGGCAACTCGTCCGTGATAAGCCGTGTTAGCATTTTCATCTAATGCTCCAACAGTACAACGTTTTCCTTTTGAAAATAGAGATGCACTTCATCGTCATAATCAATATTTTCTTGCGGGAAATGCTCTTCGTTTTGCTCAAAGACCAGCACATAAAGACCGTTGCGAAGCTTAACACGGTACTGTGTTGAACGACCATAATAGATAATATCAATCACCTTACCAGCCATGTGATTAGAGAAGCCCTCTTTGGGCGACTTGCTAATAAAAATCTTTTCAGGCCGAACACTGACGTAGAGCCTGCAACCAGGGATCATCCATAATTTTTCAACCGGGGTGTAAACGGAAAAGAGACCTAGGCCATCAACCTCTACTGAATATTTACCACTGCTGATCTGCAGCTTGCCCTCGATAAAGTTGGTATTGCCTACAAAATTAGCAACAAAGCGAGATACTGGAAATTCATAGATCGCCTTAGGTGTCCCAAGTTGTTCAATATCACCTTGCACGTTCATGATCGCCATTCGCTCAGACACCGTTAATGCCTCGAACTGGTCGTGCGTAACGTATACAAAGGTCATTTTTAACTTATCCTGCAGCTGGCTGAGCTCTAAAAGCATCTCTTCTTTGAGCTTAAGATCAAGTGCTGCAAGCGGCTCATCCAGCAGCAACACTTCTGGCTCACTGATCAGGGCTCGTGCAAGTGCCACACGCTGTTGTTGTCCACCAGAAAGGCTGCGTGGCATTTTAGATTCAAAGCCACTCAGGCGAACCATTTTTAATAGCTCTGAAACTTTTGCTTTGATAAGGTCATCGCTCATCCGCTTAATACGCAGGCTGTATGCAACATTTTCAAACACGCTCAGGTGTGGAAAGAGCGCATACTGTTGAAATACTGTATTAATTTTACGCTTGTGGATCGGCACATTGGTAATATCCTGATCACCCAGATAAATTTTGCCTGAATCAACGTGCTCAAGGCCGGCTAGAAGGCGCAGAATGGTTGTCTTGCCACAGCCGCTGGGACCCAACAATGCAAAAAATTGGCCGGTTGGAATCTCTAGATTTAGGTTATCTAAGATTAACTCACCGTCGTAAGACTTAGACACGCGTTCTAAGCGAATAGATTTCATGATACCTCGCTACTTATTTTTTTTTCCAGCACGCGCAAAAAGCATTGGCACAACAATATCAGAAAGGGTACAAGGAATCAGTACTGCACCGATAAGAAAAAGAAATACAAATCCCATGTGTGCCCACCAATTATTAAAACCAAAGCTTACTAAATAAAGAATAGAAGCCATAGAGCTAATAAAAATATGTAGGAAATGAAAGCCCAATGAGTAAAAGAGCTGTAAGTTACTTGCATGGCTGCTCATCACCCAACCATTGATCATGCCCACGCCCAGGAAGGGTAGGACCGTGTCGAGGTGGCTTAAAAAGCACCAATGGAAATGCATATTCAAATTAACCATTCTGCCACCAAGATAGGGCAGGAAGGCATCTGAGAAGGTGCAGAAGAATACTGGTACCGCAAGACCAACAATGGCACCCAAGAAGGCATTATCTGAAAATCTGCGGAACGTCAGGATAGCACCAGTGGCGGCGAATAGAAGATGCAAAAAGTGGAAATTGTGAAATAGCCGATAATAGTTAGCGGCAGCACTGCCATCACTTGCTGTTATGAACGATAACAGGCTCAGGCAGATCATGCTAAAGGCTACAGAGAAGATAGCATATGGAAGATGGCACAACAGCTCACCAATCACCGTGTGGTGGTGTTCAAGGGCACCTTTATCGTGCGATGGACTATGACTGTGGTCGTGGTCATGATTATGTTGACTCATGGAAAATTACCTTTTTCAGTTAAAAAGCCTATTAAAACACGTTTTTTAGGCTTATAATGGGCGTTTTAAAACTAGACCTTCAATTTTACTCAATTGCTATGCAAAGTAAAGAATTCATTTTTTCGCACTTTTACCCACTTTTTAATAATAAAATGCACAATGAAAAAATAATTGCTATTATTGTTTTTATGTAACGAAAAATAGTAACAACCAAAAGAAAGGTTTTTTATCATGAAACATACATTAGTAATTATATGGACTCTTGCCACCTTATGCTCAGTCAATAATGCTTGTGGTACGAGTAGCCTCAACTTCGCACAAGCACCAAGGCTTTTGGGTAGCGCAGTCACTGTACTGCAAGATGAAGATATCCGCTTCATGCATTCTTTACCCAATAATCGCCTTCTCACAATTTACAAAGAGAGCGATCAGGACGCAGTATTAGGCTATAAAACTACCTGCGCCATAATAGACTTAGGGGCAGGAAATATACTACGTAGTTTTGAAGTTAACACTGGTTACGACTCGGCTATTGCCGTATCGTCGGATAATGAACAACTTTATATAGGGACTTTTCCCGATAGCGGTATTAAAGCGTGGGATATCGAAACGGGAGAACTCTTAGATACACTGGTCTTGCAAGAGCCTGTAGTAGACGGCGATGACAATGGTGACAATGATATAACCCTTCAACAGGTTTTGTATTGCACCATAAACAATGATCATTGCCTTATAGCCCATAATTTCAAAACCTGCTGGATAGTAAATCTTCGAACTGGCGAGCGATCAAAGTTTTTTGATTTAAACAATGACCAAGACCAAGACCAAATCATAAGAGACCTGGCTTTTCATGATGGTTGCTTGCTAATGCTTCTTTTGCATAATGATTCTTCACGTATACAGGCATTTAATTTAACAACAAATGCCGCTACTACTATTTTAAATACCGAATCCCATGATAATCAGATCCTAAGGATGAATATTATTGGCGATTCAATCATCGCAAAAAGAGGGGAGGATACCCCAAGTACAATGGTGCACAATTTAATTACAGGCGAAACACTTGATCAATTCATCGCGCCAGCAGAAGAGTCAGAAGATGTCTTTCATTCAATACAGTCTTTAGGTAATGATCACTACATATTTCTTAATGAGAATGGCGTCAGAATATGGTCCTTACGTGAGGACGAATACTGGGACTTTCTTGATGAGGCAATAAAGATGCTCGTTGTCACTGCAGACAAAACCATTATCACATTGGGTGAGGATGGTGCTATCAAACGATGGAGTTTTGCCGGTGACGATGATATCAGCCTGGAAGCGATGAGTTTGCAGTAAAGATCAAGAATTAGTTAGGCTGTAAAAAGGGGTTGTTTTTATGAAAAATATAGTAACAATCATATGCGCATTGACTTCTTTATGCTCGCTCAATAATGTTTGTGGTATGGAGCCATCTCCAAAACGCCAAGACTACGAAGGGCAAGCAAGCAGTAGCAGCTCAAGTAGCTCCAGCTCATCTAGTAGCAAGAAAAGAGCACACATAGACGAGATAATATGTGAGGCGAACGCGAGACCGGGACTAAGAGTCAAAAAGAGGCGAAATCTTTTTGACGTGCTACATGATCGGGCCGATGGCGGCAACACTGCTCGACGCCAAGAACGATTGCTGTGCGATAACATTTTCCCACGGGCATTAAAGTCTGTTGGTATTTCAATTGATACACGCGCTGATGAGGATGAATCGCTTTCACAGGAGGCAGAAGCATACCGTCAAGAGATCTGTTTTATGCATGCATTGCCAGGCAACCGCCTGCTGACCATCTCAAGGGCAAATAACAACTCATCTTCACGGCAATTTACGCCAAACTACACCGCCACGTGTACAATAAGAGGCTTAAAAACAGGCGTAGTATTCAGCACTTTTACGATTGCAAATTTAAGCAATTTCGATGAGGCTATTGTAGTATCGTCCGATAATACGCAGCTATTCATAGGAACGCGTAATTATAGCGGTATTGAGGTATGGGATATCGAAGAGGGACAACGCGAAAAAGAATCCGTCTTCGATTCAACTAACATAACCGATGATTTCACCCATGGTGACTACAGCAGAGCAGTAGACAAAAGTATTGTACAGCTTTTTTACTGCGTCCTACACGATAGCCCTCATCTTGTCGCCCGATCGTTCGATGGGGTTGTTTGGCGCTATAATTTTAATAAAAATTGCCAATGTGGTTGCACTGGTAAACAGTGTAGCAGACTGGACATAAGTGATGCCAATGCGGGCCCTTATTTTACGCCCATAAACGCCTTGGGTGATAATCATTGTGTCGCACTCGACGATGATGGCACTATAGCGATACGGTCTTTACGTAAGGCTGTATGCCTGCAAAAACTAGAGAATCAAGACATACGTAAAATCGCCGTCACTGCAGATAAAACCATTATTACATTGGATCAGAATGGCGTTATCAGGCAATGGTTTTTTGCTGGTGATGATCGAAATTAGCTACGGCTGAAATTCTTTGATAAAAGGTAACCAGGCTGACTGCTGGGCAAACAGTGTTCGCGGGTAAGAAACCTGTACCGGCCCCTGTGGATAGTAGATCGATAGACCTCGCACATCAGGAAACTGTGTGCCAGCGGTATTAGCGATAACCGTATGCGCAATAAGCCCAGCCCCAGCTGCAAGCTGTTGCAAGAGCGCAACCACCGCAGCGCTGTACTGGGGATTTAGCCTCCCCTTTGTCTCCTGTGATGAAATGAGATGCTGAAATTTGGTTGCCAAGGCCACATAAAATGAGTGCAAATCAATATAATCTGGAATATCAAAATTTATAGATGCCTTACGCGCGGAAAGTACTGCCTGCTTCGTCTCAGCAGCACTCATTTTCTTGCACGCAGCTATGATTGCAATAATCTGATCAAGGCTGTGCTTAATATCACCAACTGCACTCAGATTAATAGCTGATTGGGTATAATCGGTCGCACGCGGTTTATAAAAGGCTCCGTACGTGTGTACAATGGAAGCGCCAAGTTGCGGCCCATCGCAGGTAGGATTGGCGCACAATTCACCCAGAAAACCAGAATAATTCCATCCTTGGCCAGGTTCTGAATTTTGTGAGGCAACCAGTACCCCCGCATAATCTTTAACCTGATAACAAACCTCAATCATTCCCATAAGGCAGGCATCCATCCCCAGAAGGTCTAAATTTTTTCCAAGAATTTTTGATGTCACGGTGGATAAAATAGTTATTAAATCCTGATTGCTAACGTACGTATTTTTCGAATCATCGTACAGAATGCCACGATCGCTATACATTGCTGGCCTTTGAATCGCCAGGCCCGGTATTTCCAGCCATGGCACCGTTTGATGAGGCTTTGCAATGGTCAGACCCATAGCATATTCTTTGTTAATTTTTTTATGACGAGGGTCCAAAACACCACTTCCGTGGTTCCAGAAGATTAATGCATTTTTCTTAGCCGGGTATTTAAGCCGTGCCCAGGCCATAGCGTCAACCATCTCTTGCACTGGATGGTGCCCCATCGCTGACAATGTCGCATCTTCAACATGGCCGCCATTAACAATACGATAACGCCACGTTTTATTACTATTTGGCTGGTCCCACTGTACCAAAAGATTAATATTGTCTGGCAGCAGAGCACGCTGCATATCGCTAATATTATACGCTGCAAATGGGGCAAGGCTATTATTGGCTTCCATATACACAAGCAGAGTCCACTCTGCCTGATCTTTCCCGCGACAAACTTCGCCTGCTTGAGATGCTTTAGATATCTTTGCCTCGGCATACACAGTAGCTTTAGGTGCCATAATCAAAAAAAGGCTCAATAAACCGTATAAAACTACTTTCATAATCATTCTCTTTTCTATTAGAAAAACATAAACTGTTTCTTATATATTTTAGGTAGTTTAATCCGTCTGGGTCGATAAAGGCAATGATTGTTCATTTAAGTTTTAACCACCCCCTGGCAATAGTTATAAAATATAGTAGAATTGAATGTTCTTAAGGCTTTTTGAATAATTACTATCAACGCATGGAAGGTACCCTCGTGACAAGACTTACAAATCTTATTGAACAAACAGCATTCCTCCTAGAGAAACAAAAAGAAGCAAACGCTGATTGCGCCAAGCTTTTTGGCGATCTTCTCAACGTAGTCAAAGCGCGTCGCGCAACAAAGCCCGCCAACCAAGAAGAGGGCGAGGCTCTGGAAAGCATAGCCACCTTGATAGAGGAACAGGCGCAACACCTAAAAGATGACGCCCAAGCCGATATCGAATTTTTGGAAGAGCAACTGCAAGCGCTGACAAAAGTACAGACAATCAAAGATCCGGTCAAGGCTAAAGAGCTGCTCAGCATGCTTATTGATGAGGATGAGGAAGTTAAAGATACGGCAACCTTCATGAAGGAAGTCAATGATGAAGCAGTAGTGTCACGCGAGAACTTACTAACCATGCTCAATGACCTTCAAGACGCCATCAAAGACGGCAATGCTTCAGACGTCGCTCTTTACCTCGAGTCTATTCTTGAAAATGACGAAGAAGATGAAGACGACGAAGAATGCGATGATGAAAACTGCAACTGCGAGGCCGAAGAGGACAGCTGTTGCGACGACGATGACGAAGACGGTTGTTGTGACGAAGATGACGAAGAAGACGGCTGTTGCGAAGAAGAAGAGGAAGCTGGGGACAAAAAAAAGGCCCCTAAGACAGGCGATAAAAAGAGTGCCTGCGGCGGTTGCGCTGGTGGCGGCTGTGGCAAAGGTTGCGGCACCGGTTGTGGCAGCGAAACCATCGATATCTTTGGTAGCTTGAAAAAGTATGAACAAGAGCTGCTGCAAGATGATGACGATAGCGTTAAGCACTAAAGTATAACTTGATATCATTCCTCAGAGATTAGGTTTTGAAATTTGATAACGTAACTTAAAACGGCGCTCGTCCTGAGGAGAAACCGAAGGTTTCGTCTCGAAGGATTTGAGCGCCAGTACGCTCGTATGGTTCGAGCCCTTCGACAAGCTCAGGGTGAGCGCTGTGCTATTCCGCTCATGGTGAGGAGGCTCTATGAGCCGTCTCGAATCCATGCTACGCAGCTCCTCACCACGAGCGCCGTTTTTTAAACTGACAATCTGTGAAAATGGTGTTGCATGTGTAAAAAGATTAAAAGTGTAAAAATTGCACCTGGATGCATCTCGTGTGGCACCTGCGAAGCAGTCTGCCCTGCCGTGTTTAAGGTAACGGGCGTTGCTCATGTTAAAGAGGACGCCCCTATCCAAGAGCACGTAGACCTTATTAAAGAGGCTGAATACATGTGTCCTGTCAACGTGATTCAGGTGGAAGAAGAGTAGTAATCGTAATAAAAAGGCTAAAGGTATATGGGTACGTTTTCACAAGAACAGGATATTTTTGAAGCACTCAAGGCATCGCTGTATACCAATAACAGAGAGCTGAGAGCACAAGAGCTTTTACAACGAGCTTATCAGTCCTATCCAGACCATACAGCGCTTGTAACAGCGCACAAAACACTCACCTACAAAGAGCTGTACTTTAGGTCGCTATTAGTAGGCCAATATCTGGCCAAGTCTGGCATCAAAGCGGGCGATACCGTTTTGTTGTACTACGAAAACTCAATAGAATTTTATTGCGCCTACTTCGCCATTTGGCAGCTTGGGTGCATCTGCGCGCCACTCAATATCTTTCTCCATACGCGAGAACTGGCCCATATCATGGTCGATTCTGATGCCAAGGCAATCATTGTTTCCCCTACCTTGCTAACCAATATTGAACAACTGCTTGCCCAGCATCCAGCCTGTCGGTTGCCTCTTATCATTGATACCCAAGCATTTGATTGGCAAACGCCAGTACCCACAGCCCCCCTGGACCAGGCCTTACAAGTACCAGCCATCCCCTTAGAGGGCTGTGAAGAGGTCTGTTTATTACTCTATACCTCGGGTACGACAGGAAAGCCAAAAGGGGTCATGCTCTCCTCGCATAATATTATCAATAATACATTGCAGGGCTATGCCCGCTTTAAGGTTGGCGGCATGCAAGAACATGAACGCTTTCTTTGCGTCTTGCCGCTCTTTCATGTCTTTGCACAAAATGCATGCATCTGGCTTGCGATAATAACCGGTTCAGCCGTTATCATCGTCCCCAAAATAGATCGAAAATTAATGTTAGATGGCCTGAAGCAAAAGCCCACGCTGTTCTTTGGTTTTCCAGCGCTCTATGGCCTTTTATGCCTCATGAAAACAGCCCCGCTGGATACGATTAAAATGTTTGTATCGGGCGCCGATATGCTGCCTGATAAAATACGCGCCGGCTTTGCAATCATTTATGGGCGTAAAATATGCTCCGGCTACGGCCTGACCGAAGCCTCTCCCGTTATCTCCTTTAATTATGACAACCAAGAACAGGCGACACACGTTGTGGGTAAACCACTTGTTGGCATTTCGATTCAAATACGCGATCAAGACGGGCACACCCTACCAACAAATACGGTTGGCATCCTTTGGGTTAGCGGTGACAATATTATGAAGGGCTACCATGGTGACCCTGAAAGCACTGCCCAAGTTTTACAGGATGGATGGCTCAACACCGGTGATTTAGCCTCTATTGATGATCAGGGGATTCTTGCTATTCGTGGCCGCATGAAAGATATTATCATTCACAAGGGCTTCAATATTTATCCGGCTGAAGTAGAAAATGTGCTTATGATGCACCCTTCTGTAACCAAAGCGGCAGTGATTGGTAAGGCTGAAGACGCTCACGGGCAAGTTCCGGTAGCATATGTTGCGGTAAAAGCGCATGACCCAATGCTTGAAGAATCGTTGCGTAACCTATGTCAGCACAACCTGGCAGCGTACAAGATCCCGCGTACATTCATCTGTATGGAAGATCTTCCGCTTAATGCAACGGGAAAGGTTGATAAAAAGAAGCTTTCCCAGGTATCCTAGGTGTTGCATATTAAAGATTAGATCCTGAAACAAGTTCAGGATGACAAAAAAGGAGCTTTGATCTATGTCGTTCTTTGCGTTAATGACAATATTTTTTATATCGTTATCATTTTCAGCACTATTTGCCTTTTTAGAAACAGCATTTACCGCCTTGCGCCTGTTCAAGCTTAAAGAGCTTGCCGTCTCTGTTTCCAAATATCAAACACTCTTTTCGTCATGGGAAAAAAATCCACAGCGTATCCTTATTACTATTTTGATCGCCAATAACTTTGCCCATGTTCTTTCGTCAGTATTAATATCGACTATCATGGAACGCTATTTGGGTACCATAGGGCTGGCAATTGGCGTTGCGCTTGCCACCATCATGATTCTAATTTTTGGTGAAATTATCCCAAAAAGCTTTGCAAAAAGTCATCATGAAAAACTATTCGCATCGTTTTTGTGGCTCATCAACCTTTTGTACTACATCGAATATCCCTTTGTAACCATACTGCTGCGCATTGCTGATTATTTCTTTTCAACACTGGGCACCGGCCACGTCCTTGAAAAACAGGATGTTGTGTCTGAAAAAGAGATTGAGTTTTTGATTGACTACAGCGATGAAAAGGGGTTGATGGAGTCAGAAAAGACAGAGATGCTTCAAAACATCTTTAGCCTAGGACAGACTATCGTGCGAGAGATCATGATTCCAAAAGCTGATGCTGTCTTGCTTAACGTTAATGCAACGCTTGCTCAAGCTATGGAAACCTTTTTTAAGTCTCGCTATTCACGCTTGCCAGTCTATGAAGATCATGATGATAATATTATCGGGGTTGTGCATCAAAAGGATATTTTTGATATTCTGTACAGCTCGCAAAATAAGACCCTTAAAGAACTAGTCAGACCGGTCCTGTTTATTCCTGAAACGCAAAAGATCAATCAACTACTCAATGAATTTTTAAAGCGTCACATTCATATGGCCATCGTCATCGATGAATATGGCAGCGTTGCAGGCCTTGCTACGCTTGAAGATATCATTGAAGAGATCGTTGGTGAAATCATTGATGAACACGAAAAGATCAGCGCTGAAATTGTGCAGCTTGAGCGCGGTGGCTGGATTATTGATGGCGGCACTGGCCTTGAAAAGGTTGAGAATCTTTTAAATATCACAATACTTGCCGATGACTCTGTCACGCTGGCCGGCTTTTTAGCCGAGCGGCTGCAACATATCCCGCGCAAAGGTGAACGCGTGATTTATGAAAATTACTGTTTTCAGATTCAGCAGGCAAGCCCGCGACGCGTGTTGCAGGTGCTCGTCTTTGAAAATAAGGATCAGGCGTTGCCAACGTCGCCACCGGTTGAATAACCAAGATAACGACTTTCCGCCTCCTTTTTGCTTTGAGACTGAGTGTATGATAGGCTATGGAGGTGTTTGAATATTCCATGGCCTATCATTTTTTAGTGGAGAATAACAATGACTAAGCTGCCTCCTATGTCGATTGGCATTGGTGTTGACGACTTTAAAAAACTTATCGATAAGGGAAGCGTCTACGTTGATAAGACGCTGCTCGTTAAAGAATTTTGGGAAGACGGCAGTGAAATTGTTTTGACCCCACGTCCTCGTCGCTTCGGCAAAACCCTGAACCTTTCAATGCTCAAATATTTTTTTGAGCGCCCAAGTAATCCAGAAGAGCCAACGGCGTATCTTTTTGAAAAAACAAATATCTGGAAAGATCCTAAATATCAAAAACTTCAGGGGCGCTATCCTGTTATTTCGATAACACTTAAAGATGTTAAAAAACGAAAATGGGACGATGCCTATGAACAAATAATTGAGTTGCTTTCAAAGGAAGTGAAACGTACACTTGCTCCCATTTATAATTCCTTAGATGATGAACAAAAAGATAGATACAATACTCTTGTAAAAAAAACGGCTAGTAATGTTGAATATTGCAACAGTATACTTTTTATGACTGAGGTTTTGGAAGCTCACTATAAAACAAAAACCATTGTGCTTATTGATGAGTACGACACACCCATTGTTGCCGCCTATCTGAATGACTACTATATTGATATGGTAAGTTTTATACGAGATCTACTTTCAGCAGCGCTTAAAACAAACCCAGCCCTCAATCGTGCCTTCTTGACCGGCATTACTCGTACAGCAAAAGAAGGAATATTTTCAGGGCTTAATAATTTGGCGGTTTGTACTGTGCTTAGTACAGAATATTCTGACAAATTTGGTTTTACCGATAATGAAGTTGATTCACTTATTGTTCAATACGACCTCAAAGAACAGCAAGCAACTATCAGATCATGGTACAATGGTTATAATTTTGGTCAAACACAAGTCTACAACCCCTGGTCAGTCTTAAATTGTATAAAATCGAGTGGGGATCTGAAGCCTTATTGGGCAAATACTAGCGACAACGGGCTTATCAAAGATCTTATTGTCCAAGCAGGGAATAAGGTTAAAGACGACATGGAGCTTTTGCTTGCGGGCAATATGCTCGAAGACAAAGAAATAGAAGAGGGTGTTGCATTGAGCGATCTTGCCCGCAATGCCACATCACTCTGGAGTATATTTCTTTTTACCGGCTATCTTACCGCGGTAAAGCGTGTTTTTGATGGTAAAAAATACCTTTATACCCTTGCGGTGCCAAACGAAGAAATTGCGATACTCTACCAACAGCTTGTTACGCAATCAATTAACGAGGCAATGATTTCTGGTGAAGTCACCGATTTATTCAAAGCGCTTATTGTAGGCGAGGTAGCTAATGTATCGATCCTATTGCAAGAATTAATTGGCAACATGTGTAGCTCACATGATTTACCCAAAAAAAATTTAGAATTGAGTGTCCACATGTTTATTCTTGGTCTGATTAGTGGACTTAGAAATAGATACATCGTGCAATCAAATCGCGAGAGCGGCGATGGGCGCTATGATATTATGCTGAAGCCGCGCAATCATAATGATCCTGGCATATTGCTAGAAGTTAAAAAAACAGAGAGCAAGGCCAAGGCTGTGCTCGAAGCAGCGGCAGACCAAGCGCTACAACAAATCAAAACACATGACTACAAAAAGCAACTGCGAGACTTTGGCTATAAAGGCAAAATTATTTGCTACGGCATTGCTGCATGCGGCAAACACATCGCACTTAAGATGGAGACAATAGATGCCCTGTAATAAAAAATTTATTTCCCTTTTCTCGCGCGTCATGGTATACCTGGTAAACTGACACCCAAAAAAGGAGCGGGTGCCGGATGGTTTTACCTCGTAAAGGAAAAGGGAAGTATATGAAGTTTCTATCGAATAGGCCTTGCATTGCGGCTGTTTTGTTACTGATCAGTGTATCACAAACAAGCGTTAGTCCCGTCGCGCTGGATAGCTTTGGCGACGTCAACAGAACCGGGTACATTCCTCAAGGAATTGTCTTTACGCCCAATGGCAACGCCCTGGCAGAAATCGCGATACAAGCAAGCACCGGCCTGCCCGGATTTTCGATGTATCAATTTAGCAATGGCAGTCTTTCTGGCACCCCGCAAGGCGCTTTTGTAAATGCAACCAATGCGTCGCTGTCAACCGGTGCAGGCGTTCCGTGTCTTAACGGCGTTCGCTGGTTACCAAATACCTCAATGGCCGCGGCACTTTTTATGCTCAACAGTTCTACGCCAAATTCTGGCTCACTCAATCTGAACACGTTCAACTGCCCAACGATTGCCAATGGCTCAAATGCCACATCCTCGCCAATCCTTGGCAATGTGAATGCGTCATTTCTGAACGGCAACCTGTCAGCAAACTGCTGCATGGACGTATCTGCCGATGGCCAGTATATGGCGATCACCGATACGATTTACGATGGCAATGCATTAAGCTCAACGTTGTATGTGCTGAGCCAAGAGGGCGCTGTCCTTGCACTCGCTGCGCTGGGCAACACGCTGCCCGGTAGTATCTCCATCTCGCCGGTATCATCAGCGGGGACGTATTACATCACCGTCGGGGGGCTTGATAGCACCTTAAGGGCGTTTTCGTTTACGGCAAATACGGTTAGCGCGCTCACTTCGCTTGGTAGCGTTGGAACGAGTGGCGGTGGTAATGGTAATTCATTTGCCTGGCACCCAAGTGGGCGCTATTTTATTGTTGGTACTAACGTACCTAATTTACAGGTGTTTACATTTAATGGTATAAGTGCGCCAGTACTCTTGGGTAGTGCTTTAAGTACAGCAAGTACTGCGAATGCTGTTGCCTGGTCACCTAACGGTACCTATGTTGCTGTTGCTGATGGTGCCAATAATCTCAAAGTCTATTCGTTTACTGGCAGCACGCCAACACTGGCGCAGGTCGGTAGCACTGTGGCACTTGCTGGTAGTGCCTCTGGAGCATCCAATCTTGTAACCTGGTCACCAAATAGTAACTTTATTGCCGTAGTAACAACTGCGCTGCAGGTATTTTCGTTCAATGGCACAAGTACGCCGGTCAAGATAGGACTAAACCTTACCACTGGGCTAAGTAACGCAATTTCAGTTTCCTGGTCACCCAATGGCAGTTATCTTGCGGTGGGAAATAATGGAAATAACAGTCTGCAACTATTTACCTTTAGCACCACCAGTACGCCAACCATTGCTGCTTCAGGCAATCCTCTATTTACAAATACTGGTGCGAGCGGTTTATTTTCAGTGTCCTGGTCACCAAACGGCAATTATCTTGCTGTAGTTGATAACACTAATACCCTTCTAGGTGTTTATGTATTCTCTGGCGGAACCTTCACCCAGATTGGCGGTAATGTAGCTACTGGCACCGGCCCTAACACTGTATCCTGGTCACCAAATGGCAATTATATTTCAGTGACAAACGCTAATGGCGCTTCTTCGACAATTCAAACATACTCATTTAATGGCTACAGCACACCAACACCAATTGCTGCCGGTACGACGCCTACCGGTAACACGCCGCGTGGCGCCTGGTCACCAATTGGCAATTATTTTGCTGTTTTCAATGGCAACGCCGCCACCGTTCAGGCCTTCTCATGGCCCTACAACACGCCACTCAGAATTGGCACGAGTTTGGCAACGGGGACATTACCTACTGGCGTAGCCTGGTCACCGAATGGCAATTATCTTGTCGTAGCGAATAGCGCCAATGCTTCAAGTACGATTCAAGCCTATTCATTTAGCACCACCAATACACCTACTACTGCAGCGCTTGGGAGTGCTGTGAGTACAGGAGTAAACTCTAATCCTTATTCAGTAGCTTTTTCACCGAATGGCAATTATATTGCGGTGGCGACAGAGGAGGCTGGGCTGCAAGTTTATTCATTTGCAGCTGGCACTCCGGTGCAGGTGGGAGGCAATGCTTCCATGACAGGTCAGGGAGGAAGCGTCTCAGTAGCCTGGTCACCAAATGGTAATTATATTGCTGTGGTAGGTCAAACATCACCGACATTGCAAGTGTTTTCATTTTCAGGTAGCAGCACGCCAATACAAGTTGGCAGTGCAACCACTGGATCAACTCCTGCTTCAGTTTCCTGGTCACCAAATGGCAACTATATTGCTGTGGTAAATTCAAGTCCAACAAATACACTGCAAGTATTTTCATTTTCAGGTCGCACACCGGTACAAGTAGGAAGTGTGGGTACCGGAGCAAGTTCAGGACCAGTTTCAGTAGCTTGGTCACCAAACGGGAATTATCTTGCCGTCGCAAACAGTGCGTTGGCTAGCTTACAATTACAGGTATATTCATTCTCTGGTACTACGCCGGTATTATTAGGTGCTGGTACAACGACTGGAACAACTCCTTTCTCGGTGGCCTGGTCACCCAACGGCAATTATCTTGTGGTGGCAAATCAAAGTTCAAATAACCTAACAGTATATTACTTTGATGGTACTAATACGCCGGTATTGGAAGGTAGCACTATAACCACAGGAGCAGGTCCCTCTTCAGTAGTCTGGTCACCAAATGGTCAGTTTATTGCGGCGGTAAATCAAACGTCAGCGACCCTCCAGCTCTTCACCGCCCCCATCTTCCAAAATGGCCAACCGCTCCTGAACCAACTGGGCAACACGGTCAGCACCGCAAACCCGGTCACGTCAGTGGCCTTCTCGCCAAACGGCAACTACATTGCCACCGCAGGCACCGGCATCCAGCTGTATTCGTTTAACAATGCGTTCTCGTATCTCACGACCAACACGACAGCAATAACATTGCGCGGCAGCGCAGCGGCAACCTCGGCAATCTCGCGCCAGTGCGTCTGGTCACCTGCCGGTAATTATCTAGCCACGGTGCTTGATAACGCAACGTTGAGCGTGCTGTCATTTAACCCAAGCGCGCCAACAACACCAACAGTGGTTGCAAGCGCAACGACCATGCCGCTGCCAACGATGTGTGCTTGGTCGCCCAATGGTAATGCGTACAATGATAATTATATTGTGACGGCGTCGGCCCTGAATGGTGGGGCCAGGCGGTTGTTTTACTTCGATCCGTTTGGATCAACAAACTATTATGGTTGATTGATGTGGACCCCAGATCCCAGCCTGGGGCGACATCTACAATGTCGATTTTTTTCATTACGACATCTGTCTTCGATTGCGAGCCGAAGACAGGTCTCATTTTTTTCCTTTTAACGGAGGGGGCTGCAATATGCAGCCCCCTCCGTTTTTTTATGTGAAAAATAATTATTTAATGGAGGCGGCAGACCAGGTGGATACACACGTGTTATCCCACTGGGTAAGCGTGTCAGTGATACTGCTACCATCGCTCGTCTTGAGTGGGTGTAAAAAGCATATCGCTTTTTGGTGAATAAGTTTAAAGGGCACTTGTAATTTTACAAGTGCCCTTTTTTTATGAGTATGCATGATCATTGGATCAACGAATGCATCAAAAAGGGGTATAATCCTGATGATTGCTAATGTTGAAGATGTGAGAGGAGGCCTGTATTGTTCGGCCTCCTTTTTGTTGTCTTTGAATTTATACAACCGGCAAGGTAATACCATGTTGCTTCATGTATTTACCATTACGATCGGCATAGGACACCTCGCATTCAAGATCGGATTGGAAGAAGAGAACCTGAGCCAGCCCTTCATTGGCATATATCTTTGCCGGGAGGGGCGTAGTATTTGAAATTTCTAAGGTAACGTATCCTTCCCATTCCGGCTCAAAGGGGGTGACGTTAACAATGATGCCACAGCGAGCATACGTTGATTTGCCCAGGCAGATGGTTAGAATATTACGTGGAATTCTGAAGTATTCTACGCTGCGAGCTAGAGCAAATGAATTTGGCGGAACGATGCAAACATCTGTTTGTATTTTGACAAATGAATCGTCCTTAAAGCTTTTTGGATCAACGATTGAATTATATACATTGGTAAAAACCTTAAATTCATCAGCAACGCGTAAATCATAACCATAGCTTGATAGCCCATAACTGATGACCTTGGATCCATTGTGGTTGCCACTGCGGACTTGGCGGTCGACGAAGGGCTCAATCATCCCTTTTGTTTGGGCCATAGTTCTGATCCAAGAATCTGATTTAATGCTCATTGTAAGCTCCTTAAAAAACATCGTTATAAACACTTTTGCGTGGATTCTAGTTTATCATGTTTTTGTATAAAAGTGAGATTTGCTTTATGGGTGTACATATTTATAGAAAAAATTGTCGAGCGGCCATACAATATCCGCAGGAACAAACATAATTAGAACGAGTGTTCTGACGTAAAAAACAAGAGTTTGCTTGCAATCACAGTGTGGATGCGACAAACTGTTATACATAGAATTCTTAGTTGCCTTCGAAAATAGGCGGTGCCCAATGAAAAGACTTATTGATAGACATTTACTTGCATGGAAAAATTCACAATATCGCAAATCGTTACTTATGCATGGTGCACGACAAATAGGAAAAACCTATGCAGTGCGTCAGTTAGGTGCAACCTATCAAAACTTTGTAGAAATTAATTTTGAGCAGCGACCTGATCTTATTTCTATTTTTGATTTAAATTTAGTTCCGGAAAGAATTATCAAGGAGCTGTCTGCTGCATTGGATGTGGCAATAGACCAAAAAACAACGTTATTATTTTTTGATGAGATTCAGGCTGCACCAAAAGCAATTATAGCGCTACGATATTTTTATGAAGAAATGCATGATCTACACGTTATTGCAGCCGGTTCACTGGTTGATTTTGCTATTCGTCAAGTAGGCTTACCGGTAGGAAGAGTCCAAGAATTGGATATGTATCCGCTTTCATTTCTTGAATTTTTGTTGGCAACCGGGCATGATGCGTTGGTTCAAGAAATTATGAACCATCCATTGGATAATCCATTTACACCATCCTTTCATCAAGTAGCCTTAACGCTTTTGGGTGAATATCTTATTGTCGGTGGTATGCCTGATGCTGTAAAAAAATGGTGCGAGACCAAGGATATGGCTGAATGCTTTACGGTATTTGAAACAATTATTAGAAACTATCAGCAAGATTTTAATAAATATGCAAAAAATTATCAGCTTAAATATCTTAATGATCTGTTTAAATTTATCCCTCAATGCCTCGGCAATCAATTTAAATATAGTAATGTACCTGGAGGGTATCGTACGCAAGAGCTTGCACCATGCCTTGATTTACTTGAAACTGCGGGTATTATCCATAGGATTGCTCACAGTGCGGGTCAGGGGATTCCGATAGGTGCATTATCAAATCATGATATATTCAAAGTTATTTTTCTAGATGTAGCATTAAGTCAGTCAACTCTTGCCTTACCAGAGGCTGCATCAATCATTCGTCCACTGGAACAATTTGTAAATAAAGGTGAACTGGTTGAAGCCTTTGTTGGCCAGGAACTACTTGTGTATACAAAGCCTAGCAGAAAAGCTGCACTTTATTACTGGCATAAAGAGACGCGCGACCTGCACGCTGAAGTTGATTATCTCATGCAAGCTGGTTCTGATATTATTCCTATTGAAGTAAAAAGCAGTGCGGGAACATCACTAAAAAGTCTTCATAAATTTTTAGAAAATCATCCAAAAACACCCTATGGCCTTAGGTTTTCGACACAAAACACTTCAGTTCATGAAAAGATTCATTCATACCCATTGTATAGCATTCCGGCGGTACTAAAAAAATTATGTGGTAATGATATAAGTATTCTAGAGTAGATACAGGTTATTCAAGTGCAGGATTGACAGTAGGGCGGTAGGGACGTTCTGGCACCTGATGCGTGGCCAGCAAGGTGAAACAGGTCTGGCTGCAAGCATTCTTTAATTGATTAATGCATGTTGGACAAGCAATAAAGTGCTTATTACATTTGGCATTACGACAATTTGTGTAGGTGTCGTATGGCGATTCACAGAGGTCACAGGTGCCGATAATATCGTCATTGACCGGTACGGCAACGCGGGCATCAAAGACATAATTTTTGCCTCTAAAGAAGCCATCGGGGAACGCTTCAACATAGCGATGGATACCGCCCTCGATTTGATAAATGTTTTTGGCTACGCCTTTTGCTTGTAAATAAGCGGATGCACGCTCACAACGAATGCCGCCTGTGCAATACATCAAGACGTCTTTATCTTTAAATAGCTCAACGTTATCATCGATGTATGCAGGAAATTCTCTGAAATTATCAATCTCAGGTGTAATGGCGTTTTGAAAGGCGCCGACGCGTGCTTCATAATAATTGCGCCCATCAAGAATAACGAGATCTTTGTGCTGCCCTATAAGCTCATGGGCCTGTTGTGGCGTCAAGTGTGTACCGCTATCGTTATACGAGACCTCCTGCCAATCTTTGCCCATATTGACGATTTCTTTTCGTAACGCTATGTACATGCCAGGGAAGTACTGATAGTTGCCATTGACGACACTTTCCTTGAAGTCTATGCCATTCATCAGCGGGTGGGCATCCATTGTATCAATATATGCCTGAATTGCTTCAAAGCTACCGCACAATGTGCCATTGATACCCTCATGAGCAAGAATAATCCTGCCCTCAAGATTAAGGGTTGCGCAAAGTTCTTCTTGCCATGCTTTAATCTCTTGGGGAGACTGAAGATCAATATACTTGTAGTACAAAATAATTTTTTTATTCATACGTGGCCATCTTGCAAGTAGGTAGACAAAAAAGGTAATTATCCAAAACAGGCTATAGTATAGCAGCTATTTTTCATTTAATAAAAAAATTGCGGGAGCGGCGAAGTTTTTTATTTTTGCGCAATAAAAAAAGCACAATGTTGTCATGGCATTGTGCTTTTTTATTATTTTATAGCGATGTAAGCGCCTATCTTCTAGCAGCCTTCTTACTTGTTGTCGTCGCCTGCATATACATTTTCAGCAGGGTTGCAGCAACATCAAGTGAGGTTACATCATCCTTTAATAGGCTTTCAATCACTGGTGTATACTGCTCCAGTTTCTTTTCGCCAATAACTTTTCTGATAGTCGTCAGCAGTTTATTGATCTTGACTTCCTCTACCTCTTGAAATGACGGTACTGGAAGACGGGTCATTACTGCTTTTGTGTAGCGTTTGATGTCGCGGAAGCGGTACATTTCACCACCAGAAACAAGACTGAAGGCCTTTCCGCTCTTGCCGGCACGGCCTGTACGACCAATACGGTGAACGTATGATTCTTCATCTTGTGGGATTTCAAAGTTAAACACAGCTTCTACATCACTGACATCTATGCCGCGTGCAGCAACGTCAGTTGCAACAAGAATATCGACTTCTTTTCTGCGGAAGCGTTCCATAACCTTATTACGTTTTTGCTGAGTCAGATCGCCATGAATAGCCTCAGCTGCATAGCCTCGCGCCTGTAAATCTGATACCAAATCGTCAACGCGTCGCTTGGTATTGCAAAAGACGATAGATAAAGCTGGATCATGTAAGTCAATTAAGCGAGTAAAGAGATCAAGCTTTTTAAATGATTCGATTTCAAAATATATCTGTTCAATGGCAGGAACGGTAAGCTTTTCATGCGCAACTCTGATAGTATGCGGATCTTTTAGGTAGGCGCGTGCAAGATGTATGATAGCAGCCGGCATGGTGGCAGAGAAGAGGAGCGTCTGACGCGTTGTTGGCGTGTTGCGCAAAATTGCCTCAATATCATCCCTAAAGCCCATATCAAGCATTTCATCAGCTTCATCAAGGACGGCAATCTTTATATTTTTAAGATTAAGCGTGCCGCGGTTAATGTGATCGAGTACACGGCCCGGTGTACCGATAATGATAGAGGGTCCCTTGCGCAAGGCCTGCATTTGGCGTTCAATTGGTTGTCCGCCATAAATAGGAAGTGCTGCAAGTGGTGCCTTGTATTTTGACAATTTGTTAATTTCGCCAGCAACCTGAATAGCAAGCTCGCGAATAGGGCAAAGGATCAGTGCTTGTGGAAAGCGTTGCTTAGGATCTATTGCTTCAATAACAGGGATACCAAAGGCTGCTGTTTTGCCGCTACCGGTCATTGCTTGGCCAATAATATCTTTACCCTGAAGGATTACAGGAATAGCTTCAGATTGAATAGGCGATGCCTCTTCAAATCCCATATCAGCAACAGCTTTGAGAATGTCTTTAGAAAGATTGAGTTCGTTGAATGTTAGTTTTTTAGTCATTGTGTATAAAGAATCGTTTTAATGGGTGAGCATTGACGAGTTGTGTAAAAACATAATCCCGTTGAATAACCGTATATGTTTAATACTTTACAAGAAGTAAAATTAAAAAGCAACCGCCCCACTTCTCCATAGAACGGATGTCTTGATATAGTTAAAGATGAAAAAGAGGTGCTAGGCAATAGCACCTCTTAAAAAACATTTTTGAGCTTAGGAGCCCTTAAATACTTTCAATACGAATTACTGTGTGCGGTTGGCGGTGACCATGTTTAACGCGGTACTTTTTACGGCGTTTAAATTTGAAGATCACAATTTTTTCGCCCTTCCCCTGCTTAATAATGCTTGCCTTTACAGCAGCACCAGTAATATAGGGTTTGCCAAATTCGAATTTTTTGTCGCCAGATTTACGAAAAACGACTTCGTTAAATGAGAGCAGTCCGCCGGATTCTCCATCAAGTTTTTCTACTGCGATGGTTTTACCTGGAATAGCTTGATATTGTTTGCCACCAGTTTGAAATATTGCGTACTGTTCGAATACTAGGTTTTGTTCAGCATTCATGGTCACTGAGCCTTTCTTGATCCAGCAAGATGATAAAAACACTTATTTTTATTGAAGTTTCTTAGACTTTATTGTCGGCTAAGTTTATCACATTAGCTGGTTATGTCTAGTGGCCATGTAAGCATTAAAAGCAATTGTTGTTAGGCCAATGCCTTGCCGGCTTTAACAACCTCTTTCCACTGAGCGAACAATTTTTCGTATGGCTCAACCCCAAGCCCCTTTGTAAGTATTGTTACAATGTGCGGGCGCACCTGTTTGGCGTAGATGTCACTGATAAGAAATTTGTGTAATATGCTGGCGTCACCAGGTGATAATTCTACCTGTAAATGATTCTTGAGTGCCTGCTTGAGGGCTGGTGCTAACGGTAGTTCCTTATACATGGCATCAACAAGTGTATCTATCGTTAGCGAGCTTTTCTTTGCTTCGCTGAGCATAGCAGCATTATTGCTTGCTAATTTTTGATAAAAGGACTCAAAGGCCTTATAAAGGTTAGTTGTCGGGGATGCAAGCGCCCTCCCTAAACTGATTGCAGCTGCACCGCCTAAGGTACTGCCGACTGCGATTTTAAGCTTAAGCTTGGTTGTTTCATTGCTGCACGTTGTATCAACCGATACGCATAATGCTGTGATCTTATCAAGAAAATTCTGCATCGTTGCCTTGTTTGGTCCCGCTTGCATACTATCCGTCAACGCCAGGCATGTGGCAAGGCAGCTTACTGCAATAAATTGCTTTATCTGTTTATTCATTAAAGAATCCTCCACGTTTGGGTACATAAACCTCTATTTGTGTTGCATCGTCCGCGGTTCCAAACACGAGAAACTTAGACGAAGCGCTTAAACTTCTTTAAGCATAGGCGGAGGAAGAAGAAAGTGCAAAGGGGGTGCTTAATGCCAAATAGAACTATTTAAGCCACGTATTAATTTCTGCTAAAAGCTCTATGGTGGCGGTCTTACTAATACTTGGTCCTTCTATGATTTTAGGGATGGCGGCAAGCCTTGGGTGATTTAAAATAGCGGCGAGAGTGTCTTTACCTATCTTACCTCGGCCGGGGAAGGCGTGGCGATCAAGCATACTTCCTTGCTCATCTTCTATATCATTAAAATGGATTAGTTTAACATTTTCAAGACCCATATGTGTATCGATGAGTTGTACCAGTGCGTTGCTATCGTGTAGGTCATAGCCATAGGAAAATGCATGGGCGGTATCGAAGCAAAAACCTATTTTTTCAGGATAATGTAACTCTTGCCGTAACAACAAAAAATCTTTAAGATCGCTGCCTACTGTCCTGTTGCCGTGGGCGCTGTTTTCAAGCAGAATCATAATATCGTCTTCACGCTTTAGAATGGTATTAAGCATACGGGCGATAGCCAGGATGCCCAGCTGTTTACTTTGGGTACTATCAGTACATGACAGGTGCCCCTTGGCTGATCCGGCATGTAGTACCAAGTGGCGGATACCAAGTGTCTTTGCCAGGGCAATCTCTCGTTTCAGCAAATACTTAGAAACAGCCGCCGTTTTTTTATCGCCAGAAGCAGGATTGATCCAGTATGAGCTGTGAATGAAGACATGTGAAAAATGTTGCCCAGACAACTGCTTAAATTCGTCCTTATCTTTAGCAGTCAGGCGCCAATAATGGCTTGACTGATGCTTAGTAAGAAAAAATTGTAAGATCTTTAGATTAAGATCTATGGCTTCTTGAGCTAATTGTAATAAGTCGCTTTGAATGCGTACGTGTAGTCCAACGGTGTGTTTAGAGTCCAATGACGTCCCTTAAGTACTGTTCATTAAAATAGGTGATAAGTGGTGTTAAAAAATCCTGTTTTATCTGTCTGAGCCCTTCATCAGTGTCGGATTCAAAGCGCAAACAGAGTACTGGCTGAGTATTAGATGCCCGTATCAGGCCCCATCCATAGTCCATATGGGCTCGGATTCCATCAATCGTAATAATTTCTTTATGGGGTCTGGCTGAAAGAATCTGGACAAGGTGGTTTACGATGAGAAATTTTTGAGTATCATCCTTGCATGGAATACGAAATTCTGGCGAGCTTACCTTATGTGGCACTTGGGTAAGTAGCTGATCAAGCGACTGCCGGGATTCTTGCAATAATTCTATAGTTCTCAAAATGGCATAAATGCCATCGTCATAGCCAAAATAGCGGTCACGAAAAAAGAAGTGGCAGCTAAGCTCTCCACCCAAAATACCTTCATGTTCAGCCATAGCCTTTTTAATGTAGGCATGTCCGGACGGTGCTATACAGGCCTTGCCGCCCCAGGATGTTAATGCATCTAAAAGGCCTGCCGAGCTTTTGATATCACAGACAACAGCGGCGCCAGGATGCTGGGTTAAAACTTTTTTTGCAAAAAGTGCGAGCATCTTGTCGCCTGGTACCAGGTAGCCACCCCTGGTCATAGGGTTCATGCGATCACAATCACCATCCAGCCCCAGGCCAATCTCCAGGGTTGGATCTTGTGCCAAAGCTTGAGCGACATGGGTCATATTCTCTGGTACTGTTGGATCAGCTTCGTGGTTTGGAAATGTGCCATCAACCTGGGCAAAGAGCAGTTGTACCTGGTCCCAACCCATCTTTTTTAGTAAAGCTGGCATGACAGTACCGGCGCTGCCATTACCGCAATCGATAATAGCTTTGATCGGTGCATTGTGTAGATGTTTAAAATGCTGTGCTAGATAGTCGACGTACTCATCAATAATATTATAATAATTAATCGAGCCTTTTCGCGCAGCCATCTTTGGGCTTGTCGTCTCCTCATACAGCTTTCTAATAGCCTGTATCTGTGCGCCCCAGCAGCCCCATGGTTTGATACCATTATATTCTTTTGGGTTGTGGGAGGCCGTGATGATCATAGCTGTGGGAATGTGGAGTTGATTGACCGCAAAATAAACGGCTGGTGTAGGGCATACCCCAACATCAATCACATCAAACCCCATATCCACAAGGCCTTGTACGATTAATTCTTTAATTGGCGCAGAGTGGGTTCTACCATCCATACCAACAATGGCCCGCGTACTTTCAGGATGTTTTTGTTGCCAAAATGTCCCGATTGCCTGGCCAAGTTGATAGGATTGATCAATGATAAATTCGCTGCCGACAATGCCGCGAATATCATATTCTCTAAAAATATTAGGCTTCATTGCTTAGCTCTCTTTTCAGGTTATGCAGGCTAATGTATGAAATGAAGCCTAAGTATAGGGTAATTGTAGTGTTTTGGAAAGCTACAGACAAATCTAAGGTTTCTTTCCAGGTATGGGTACCAGCGTGATCGATGCCTTGCGCATGGTAGCTTTGATGTTGTCTATGGTTGCTTGAAAGCTAGGCATGAGTGTTGATTGTAATTCCTGTTCCATACTTGTTAGTAGCTCTAAGTTCTGATTAATTTCATTCTGAATGGAGTGCGCAGCATCATCTGACGATTGTTTCAATATGGTCATACTTTTATTACGTGATTCAATCACAAGATTTTTTCCCTGAACGATGTAACCATCAATTTTGGTGAGCGCTGCTGTCAGCGCGTTTCGCGCGGCGGTGATATCCGGCATTGTGGTCTTGTTAGATGGGGTGTCACTTAAAAAGGTATCAATGTCATTATCAACGGTCAGAAATGACTGGTAGAGTATGTCTCGTTTATTGATCAAACTAGTTACTCTATCCAAAAGACTACTAATGGTGGCTGCGCTTTTGGTAAAAATGTTGCCAATAGCCGTATTGCCCGTTGGGATTAGGCCGCTATCATTTTCTGGCATTGGGATTTCGGTCAAATCTTCCTGAACAATAGCAGCGGGTTGCGCCGGCTGCATTGGCAACGCTCCCAGCCCAGGCATCATCCCATCTGTAGGAAGCGCTGGTAGTATTGATGGCATAATGCTACCGTCAACCGGTAACGGCTGAGGTGGTGTAAAAGGTAGCGGCATCGGTGCTGGTGGCGCCGGTTGGCTGCCATCGGGCATAGGAAGCGGCACCATACCAGGTTGTCCCATTGCTACTGGCAATGCCGGTGATTCTGAGGCCGGTGGTGGCATGAGGCCATATATGTTGGTTGCTGAAAATACTACATAACTGCCAAGCACACAACATAATCGTGTATGTATGTATATACGCATACCAATCAACCCTCTTTGAAAATCTCTTGTTAACTACCTTGTATGGGAGCCTAGCACGTTTATCGGCGGCAATGCAACCTTACGCTGTTGGTACAACCTTTTTTTTGCCTAATTCAGCCTCAAGTTGAGTTCTTGTTGCTGCCTCCTCTTTCAACTCCTGAGCACGACGTATAGTATCTTTAGCTTGGTTATTTGTTGGCGTAAACCACGAGTAGATACTCATAAAGAGTTCTTTTAGCCCATTATAGAATTGCATATACCAATGTTCAGGTGCTTTGACGTTACGCACCGGTTGCGTCGGGGCTTGCGGCATTTTTTTGCTTAACTCAAGTTCGAGTTGAGCCCTTTTTTCAGCCTCATCTTTAAGCTCTTTAACACGGCGCATTCTGTCTTTTACAATGATCCCTCTGTCCTCTACCACTTTAATTTGAGTGTTTGTCTGCGTGATCTGATTTTGAATGGTTCCAATGACATTGTTAAAATCATTACTGAGGTCATTTTGTAAATATGACAGACTTGCTTGAACGGTAGGAAGAATTGTGTTGTTGAGGGTGTAATAACTCTCACGCGCTTTGTTGTGGTCGATAATGTCTTCCATCTGTTGTAAAATCGTATAGGCACGACTTGCCTGAGATTCAATGAGTTCATTTTGTTGATCAAGTCGATTAAGGCGATCAGTTAAAGAGCGATTTAAATCATCAATTGATTTCATATCAAGGCGTAATTGATCAAGCTGTTCTTTTGTTCTCTTATCATTTTCTTGTAGAAGATCAATCTGTTCTTGTATTGCAAATTCAGCAGATTGAGATTTTGTCTGAGATAGTCCTGCAAGAGCCTCTTTATGTTTCTTTTCAAGATAGTGCTCAACATTAGTAAAAAGCTCATCTGCCGAGCCACGTTCGATGCCAAGCTGAGTGTAGTAGGCATGCAAAGCGTCTTGGATATTTTGATAACTATCAAGAAATCGCTGTCTCACCGGTTCTACCTGTGATGCAACGCCCTGGATGGTGACCTCGACGTCACTGGCCTTAAGGAACCACTCTCGCTTTTTTAGCCAATTGCCTTGTACGCCAATCTGTTCAGTTGATGCGCTCATATCCGGTCCTGGGGCGCGTACTGGTCCATCTACTGGTACTGGACCAGTAGATGGTGATGATGGTGCCTGAGGTACTGACATTGCAGAGGTGATAAATGGCATAGTAACGCTTATACTGTGCAAAAAAATGCCCAACATTACCCTTTGTACTTGGTGGTTACATTGTAACGTCATACATCTCCAGTGCCGTCTATTCATTGCATACCCTCATGCGAAATGTTATTTGCTGCATTATAGTGTCTTTGACAACTCTCTCAGTTCTTTATAAAGCGCCCTAACCAGCTCTTCGGCCTCCGTTGAGGTAAAGCTCCATATAATGCCTTGTTCTACCTTTGTTAAAATAGACCGATCTGATTTTATGTCAATGATATCGATGCGCACAATATTCATTAATGGGTGCACCTGTGATGGTGCGCGTACAACGCCAGCGCGGCCAAGAATACTGTATGCAATGTTATTTTCTCCAAGAAAGCAGAGCATCACCTTTTTTTGCCATACCATATTGTGGTAGCCGGTATGTTCCTTGTGAATGCTTAGTAATAAGCTCTCTTGACCCTTAGGATAAACGCATTGTAGCGGTGTAGTATTTGGAACGCCTTTTTCTGAAAAAGTTGCAAGGATGCCCAAGCTTTGTTCCCGCTTTAAATACTCAACTAAATCTTCAGGTAATTTGATCCCAACATGTTTTGCCATAAGGACTCTCGTAGGTTAGAAGTTAAATGATGAGAACTACATATCGTTATAGTATTTACTGTGATAATCGCGTAATGACCTCGTTTTCCAAGGCCATTCCTTTAACGGTTAGGCTAATTACCTGTTCGTACTGATTAATAAAGCCAGCCTCTTTAAGGCTGGCGACCGTATTTATGAACTGTTGTTTCTTGTTGTGCTCTAGAAAGTATAGCACACGCTGCAAATCTAAGCCGCTTTTTTGTCGCAAACTCAGCATCAGTAGCTCTAAATGAACCTGTTGTGAGGTCAATTTTTCATGGGATAAAAGTTCTGGTAAGCCCGATTGCATCGTGCTCTTTATATAACATTCAAGATTATTGGTATTAGTAAGCCGTTGCTGGCCGTCAAAGGAAGATGCCCCTATGCCAAAACCACGATAGGGCTTCCGGTCCCAATAGGCACGATTGTGCAATGAGCTGTGGTCCGGCTTTGCAAAATTTGATATCTCATATTGCTGAAAGCCATGGCGAGCCAAAAACGCTACAGTATATTCGTAAAGTCCGACGAGCACATCATCATCCATCAAATTAACATCGCCGCGTTGGACTTTAAAATAAAGTGGTGTTTTTTCGTGTATTGTTAAAAAATAGATGGAGATATGTTTGATTGGCCATGTTACAACCTGGTCAAGCATCGCCTGCCATGCAGCAGTGCTAACATCAGGTAGTCCCAGAATAAGGTCTATTGAGATATTATCAAAATATTTTGGCATGATGCGCAGAGCTCGCATGACATCTTTTGCGCGCTGTCGTCGGTTGAGCTTTAACAGAACGTCGTCATCAAGGCTCTGCACCCCCATACTTAATCTCGTCACACCGCACTCTTGCCAGTGTTCAAGGCGCTCTTCATCGACATCTGCTGGATTGACCTCCATAGAAATTTCTTTGCAGGTTGTCAATGGGCTGATAGTGGCGAGACTATCAAAAAGCTCTTTAAGCCATGGCAATGGATACAGGCTCGGGGTGCCGCCACCAATGAAAATGGTGTCAATAGAGGTATAAGATTCCTTTGGCAGCAACGCAAAAAATGATGCTATCTCGCGCATGAGTGCACCATGGTAGGCATGTTGGTAATCTTCGTGTTGCTCGAACGCAACAAAGTCGCAGAAATGGCATTTGCTGCTACAGAAGGGCCAATGGATATAGAGATGCTTGGGGAACGTGCTAAATGCTGGATCCATGCTGCTATTTTTTATCAAGCATCCTTGTACGGCCAATCAGGGTACGAATCGCTTGTAAATCCTCTTCTGCTTGCGATTTAAGAGCTTCAACATTAGCGAATTTGATAAAGAGAGCCTCTTGTCCAATTTTTTCTAAAGACTCTATGAGGTGGGGATCAAATTGCTGCAGTTTAAGGTATTCAATAAGCTCGGGGTCTGTTTTATCACGTGTATTCCAGCTATAACGTTTGTGGAGGTATGCCTTTACAATATCGCTTAATGCAAAATAAAAGCGCTTATAGTCTTCTTTATTGTTGCATTTAGTATGTGCTAGCTTAGTAAGCTCTTGTAGGGCCCATTCCCATGGTGAGGCGTTCTTTGGCTTGCGTCGTAGCCATAGCACAACGCAGCACACAATAATACAAACTGTCACCATGGCAATGGTGATTACGAACCACGACGTTTGCCAGAAGGGAATGTAATAATAGTCATAAACGTCACAAAAATCTACTGTTTTCTTCATGATCAGATCTGCCTTCTTATACGTCGATGGAAAAAATTAATCAAAGGTTTGATGAATGACTGGCCAACGATAAGGTCTAGAAGGTCTATATTATATTTTTCAAAAATTTTCTTTTGCTCGATCAATCGTGCCTGCAGAAAGATGTTTATGTCCTGTCGGTTGGTTGCAATGATCCCATTGACCTTCTGTTCGGGGTCGACAATTTCAACCAGGCCGATATCTGGTAATGCAGACAGTGTCTTATCGGTAATACGCACCCCAACCAGGTCATAGCGACAATTGGTTATGTGTAGCAGATGGCTATAGTCGGCAATCTGATCAACCCAATCGGAAATAACAAACACAACGGCATTTTTCTTTTTAAGATTAACCAAAAAGCGCAGGGCGTGTGCAATATTGGTACCTTTATACTTGGGTTGCATAGTAAAAATAGACTCTATGATTGCGCCCAGGTGTACATTGCCTTTGCTTGGTGCTATCCATTTTTCTATTGTATCTGAGAAAAATAGTACGCCAACCTTATCTTTATTGTCGCTTGCAACAAATGCCAGCGTCGCGGCAAGTTGGGCAATGGTATCTTTGCATAGCTCCTGCTCTGAAGAAAACAGCGTCGATGCTGATGTATCGATGGCCAGGATCACGGTGCGGTCACGTTCTTCAACAAATTGCTTAACCATCATTTTATTCATTTTTGCTGAACTGTTCCAATCAATGGAACGGATATCATCACCTATTTGATAATCACGAATCTGTTCAAATTCCAGCCCAGATCCTTTAAATGCCGACAGGTAATCTCCCGAAAGGGTGTTATTCATGATGCGTCGGGTTTGAATCTTTATCTTGGCTATTTTATTTTTGAGTGCTTGGTCTAACATGGTTTAATTCCTTGTTTACCACAAATTATCCATCTCATCTTGCAATACCTTTGGTAGCACAACGCTGCCATCAGCCTGTTGGTAATTTTCCATAAGAGCAATCATCAAGCGCGGCAATGCCAGCGATGAAGCATTGAGCGTATGTACCAGTTGGGGCTTGGCATCCGGGTGTTGGCGGTAGCGTATTTGTGCGCGCCGCGCCTGAAAGTCGGTACAATTACTACATGACGACACTTCATAATAACGATTTTGTCCTGGCAGCCACACTTCAATATCCAGGGTGCGTGCTGATGGGAATGAGCAATCTTGCGTAGCTAAAAGGCTAATTTGGTAGTGCAGTCCGAGCATCTGTAAAATATTTTCAGCACAGGCTACCATACGGTCAAGTTCCTGGTTTGATTCGTCTGGTGGGCAGATGGCATAAAGCTCAACTTTTTCAAATTGATGAATGCGAATGATGCCACGTTCTGTTGCGCCATAGCCGCCGGCTTCGCTTCTAAAGCAACTTGTCCATGCCGTATAACGCATAGGAAGTTGATCCTGTGGCAAAATTTGTCCTGCGTGCAGATTGGTTAAATTAACTTCAGCGGTGGGAATTAAGCATAACTCCTCGCCCTCGATTTTATAATAATCGCCAGCAAATTTAGGCAAATTGCCCGCATTGTATAAAGCCTTCTCATGCACCAAATAGGGCGGCAGTACTGGTTGAAAACCATTCTGAGCATTATTTCTGAGCATCAGTCGTGTGAGTGCATAAATAACCTTAGTGCCTTGTGTTTTATAGAAAACAAATTGTGAGCCGCTCATGCGTGCTGCTGTTTCCATATCAAACCATTGCAGCTTTTCATTCAGCTCAAGGTGGTGTTTTATAGGGAAGGAGAATGATGGTTTGCTGCCTACTGTTTTGATTGGCTTATTTGCCTCTTTATTGCCGATCGGGATATCTGCCTGTGGAATGTTTGGACAACGTAACCAGATGGCCATAAGCTCTTTGTCTATCTCTTCAAGTGCTAGTTCTTTGGCCTTCAAATCTTTGCCCAATGCAATTGATTGCTCGCGTATTTCTGGTGTTATTCCCTGAGGTCCAACTGCCGCTAAATCGTTTTTTTGTTTACGCACGATTTCGACATCAGAGCGCAAAGCGCGTGCCTTATGGTCAAATGCTAAGAGTTCATCAATGGGAAACGTTGGCTCTTTGCGAAGGATAAGATCTTTAACTTCTTGGGTATGTTCACGTAAGCGCGCGAGGTCAATCATTGAAGAGCTCCTGGTATATCATAGTGTTGTGCGGTGATAACATTATCGCGTCGAATCTTTTGGACTAGCGGGTGTAGTTCACGTAAAATTTCACAGGCAAGTTCATCCTGCCAGACATAATTTCTGCCAGCACGCTTCATCGTATCATTCATGGTACCAATGATGCGTTGGATCGTGTGTGCATAGTCTGCTACATACTTACTGTCAATAGTGTTGGGGTTAATACTGCTTGTGCGCAGTGCGGCATGTGCTGCCTGCACGGTGCGATCATTAAGCTCGTGGCGCATAATTTTGAGCACGCCTGGTGTCGGGTGCATTGACAGTTGTTGAGGCTGGTGAGAGGCGCTGCTGGTTGTGTAGGTGCTAAAAAAGGTTGTCCACCAATGCTGAGCCGATTCATCATTATTTTGTGCAACGTTAAGTCGAGCAATAAACGGTGTAAATTCATCTTTGATGGTCTTATTAACTTCATCAAGGCGTACATAGTCCCGCCCATCTTTGATCATCAGGGCATTGAGTGCCTTGCCGACGTTGGCAGAGCGTGTAGCATACTCGTCCAGGTCGTGCAGCGGGATATTGCCTACCTTCACGCCACCGTGCTGCATGTGCTGGTTGATACTAATGTTAATATGCATATCAAGATTATCACGCAGTATTACGCTGCTCATGTTGGCAACAAAGGCACTCAGGCTTTGCCTGACGGTATCATCAATTTCACGCACATCGGTGAAGGTGCGGCCATTTGCTCTAAGTTTTGTACCGACCTGGGCAAGTTTTTGCTGATATTCTGGCAGCAAGCGTGCTGGGATTTTGTATGGATTAATGCCTTTGAGTACGAGATAGTTTTCTGCTATCTGTGTGATTGAGCTATCGATATTATTTTTATGAATTAATGAGTTACTCATACCATGCGCAACGCCTGCACACAAAACGCCTGAGTAGGCAACATTTTTGAATGTGCTGAAAAGTTTTTTTTTCATAGGATCCTTTCGTGTAAAAGCTGATCAACACTACCAAGAAAATGGACAAAAGAAAAGGGGGCAAGCATCACTTGACACTGCCCCCTGTATAATCAACTACGTAGCAACAGTTTTATTTTGTTCATTTTTTTACGTGCTCCCGAATTTTCTCATAGGCGGTATTTATTTCTTTAAATTTTTCAGTTATTTTTTCTAATTCATCATCAGGTTTATCTTGATTTTTATCCGGATGCCATTTAAAGACGAGGGCGCGGTAAGTCTTTTTGACCTCAGGGAGCGGCGTGTTATGATTTACACCCAATATGGTGTATGCCTGGTTTAAGGTGATGGTGTTGCTGGGCTTGGCTGGGGGCGGTGCCTCATCATTTTTGTTGTGAGAATTATTATTTTGGCCAGCCTGGTACCCATGACTCTGCTGCCCATGTGATTGATACCCATTTTGTTGCGATGTACCGTGCCCATGGTGCCATTGCGGTTTCCATGTGCCATGCCAATTATAGTCGGCGTCGTCATCATCGTCGCTGTCTTGATCGCCTTGTTGATTATTATGTGTGCCTGGTTTATTCAAGGCTGCAAGTTTGATGTGCATTTGTTTATCATAATAATCCGCAGTGGTAGTCAATTGACCAAGCATTAAGAGGCCCAGGAAGAATCGTGTTTTACTGTAACCCTTCATGTCAATATACACTTCAAGAGATCGTGAGAATGCTAATACTTGATTACATAAAAACATGCTCAGGTGGTTCTGGGCAGCATCATTAAAAGCCGGGGAAAATTTATAAAGGGTAGTCAGCGCTGCAATACATTCAATAATGGGTAACACATCTTGACGAAATTTTGTTAAGGTTTTTGATTCGTCGGGCTTTGCATTAGTTCCCTCTGTTATCTCTTCTTTGTTATCGACTTTATCATCTAGTAAAAGATCCTCTAGTAAAAGCTCTTGCGGTGTTGGTTGGGACGGAGCACTGTTTTCTTGTGTATCTTTTTCATCGGATGAAGGCTCATCAAGAGAAGGCTCATCGTTCTCCTTACCGGGCTTTTCTTTAAAGAAGGCGAGATCTTTGAGGCGCGAAATGAGGGAGGGAATTTCGCAATACTGTAACACGCCCACTGGTGCGAGACAGTTATTGAACAGTACGGGTAAGGCGTTTTGTAGGTCTCCCTTGAAGGTTTGACCTGCCATGATGTTGGCATAATTGATTAGTGCCACGATTGTATGTGCTAGGCGTACAGCGGAGATCGCGACAAGCTTTCTTTTTGCACTGAGCGTATCCTGCTTATACAACGCAGGCTCTGCTCTGCTCGCCGGTAAACGAAGTATGGCTAGCGCAATCTCAGCGCCCTGCAGTGGTGTTATCGGGTGTGCATGCAGTTGTGGTGTTACTATATCACAACTGGTGATCATGCTTATGAGCATCAGAACTGTTGTAAAAAATCGTGACCTTGTTTGCATCATAAATAGAGCACCTGGCAATGAGGGAAAACTTCTGATTAGCTATTGTGCTTGGCCAGCTTAACAAAAGGCACTTATTTTACAAGATTAGCCCAAAAACTTTTTGAAAAAACCGGAAAGACCACCCTCTGATTGTTGGCTACTATTACCAAGTTTTTCTGCGTAGGCAAGCAGCGCAGTCTTCGCCTCGTCAGACAGCTTTGCTGGAATGTCACATTGGGTGATAATGACCAGATTGCCTCTACCGCCACCACGTAGACGAGCAAAGCCTTTGCCTTCTAGGATAATCTCTTTGCCAACAGGACAACCGCGGGGTATTTTGATGGTCTCTTTTGAGTCATCAATATTCGCGATTTCAATTTGGCAGCCCAAGACTAATTGTGGGTAGGTAAGCGTCATCGTTGTGATAAGGTCATTGTCGCGGCGTGTAAATACTCTGTCCCGCAGTACTTCAACGTGAAGGTACAGATCGCCAGGCTCGCCATTGAAAATACCGGCATCGCCTTTGCCAACAATGCGCAACTCAGCATTTTCGTAAATACCGGCAGGGATGGATACATTTAATTTTTCATACTGCTGTGTGCGTGTTTGGCCACGGCATTCGCTACAAGGATTGCTGATCATAAAACCGCGTCCTTGGCAGGCTGTGCAGTCTTGGCTGAGTGTAAAAAAACCTTGTCGATAGAGCTGAGCCCCTTTGCCATGGCAGGTTGCGCAGGTTGTTGGCTTGCTGCCCTCTTTGGCGCCGGTGCCGCGACAGAGATTACATTTTTGGAAATGGTACACTTTGAGGTCTTTTTTGCAGCCCAAATAGGCGTCTTTGAGGCTGACCTCAATCTTTTGGGCTAGATCATGGCCGCGTTGAGGGGTTGGGCCGGCCTTTTTAGCGCTGCGCTTGCCACCCGGTTGGCCGCCAAATAATCCTTCAAAGATATCACCAAAGCTGGCAAAGATGTCGTCCATATTGGCGTGATTGTGCTGTCCGCCCATACCGGCCGCCTCATGACCAAATTGATCATAACGTTTGCGTTTATCAGTATCTGAGAGGACCTCGTATGCTTCGGTCGCCTCTCTAAAGCTTGCTTCAGCATCCTTATTGTCCGGATTGCGGTCTGGGTGATATTTTAGCGCCAGTGTACGATATGCTTTCTTGATGTCGTCGACTGATGCATTGCGTTCAATAGCAAGAACTTTGTAGTAATCTCTCTTTGTAGCCATAGTGAATAGATATCGAATGTTAGGAATTATTGGGATTGTAAACTTTAAATATGCCGACCCTACTTCGCTCTACGAGCTACGAAGGGCTGGCTTGCCATACGAAGCCTTGGCGAAGTATGGTGCCGAAGAGGGGACTCGAACCCCTATCCCTTTTACAGGACTAGAACCTGAATCTAGCGTGTCTACCAATTTCACCACCTCGGCATTACTAGAAAGCATATTACATGCTTTTCTAAGAGGCTCTTAGATTATCATTTTTTTTTGCATTGGCCAAGAGGGTTTTGAGACTTTTATGGTAAAGGCGGGTTTGACGCAGCAAATGCGGCAAATTTTTCGCAGTTAGCCTGGGAGTAATCAATGTCCCCTTCGCGCGCCGGTTGGAACGTAACAGCGGTCCTGAGGACATTAAGTTCTTGTTCAAGCTGGTTAATGAGCTGCAAAAGCGAAATACTGGTCCCTGAGCCAATATTAAAAACGTCGCCGCTGATGGCATCATGCATGCCAGCAATAAGATTGGCATCAACGATCTTTGCAACATTAACAAAATCACGCGTCTGGTTGCCGGTACCAAAAATGGTGAGGGGCTGGCCCATGCGTAACTGATGAGCAAATTTTGCCGCAACACCGGCGTATTGGCCGGTTGATGATTGCCGCTCACCATAGACGTTAAAATAGCGTAATGATGCGGTGCGTATCCCATGCTGCTCGTTGGCCTGCCTGCATAAGACCTCACCATCTCGCTTGCTTATTGCATATGGACTGCATGGATCAAGCTGATCACTTTCTGAGCATATTTTATTGCTATTGCCATAAACGGCTGCTGACGATGAAAATATGAATGTTTTAATGTTGTTTTGTACGCAGGCATTAAGCATATTTTGCGTACCTTCAGTATTAACTTTATAGCAAAATTCAGGAAACTGTACCGATAACGGAACCGAAATAAAGGCCGCAGTATGAAAAACAATGTCCTGCCCCTTGGTAGCCCTTTGGCAGCTGTACGCTGAACAAATGTCGGCATACATGAGGTTGAGAGAGCCGATAACATTTTTAAGATTACTAATGTTACCGCTTGAAAAATTATCCAGAATGGTAACCTGAGCTCCCAAGCCGACTAATTTTTCAACAAGATGTGAACCGATAAAACCGGCGCCACCAGTAACCAAGACGCGTTTTTTTTCATAATAATGCCGCAACTGTTCCATTACAGAACTCTCCTTTTATGCTTTTTTATGTCTCCCGTTCGTGGTGAGTGATCGCGCAGCGATCGTATCGAACCATGGGGGTCCTTTTATGTCACACGACGTATTATTTTCTCTGTTGATCTTATTATCGAGCCAGCTGATGGCGCTGGGGCCAATTGTGCCGGCACTATTGTTGGTGATGAGGTATTGTACACCTGCATAAGCTCCATGGCAACCTTTTTGCCATCATTGTAGGCGTCTTGCATGCTTGAGTATTTCCATTCGCCATAGCGCCCAATAGAATGGATCTGGAGTCCGTGCAAATGTTGTAGGATGCCAACAAGATTTTTTTCTCGCCATGCATCATAAATGACATAGGCGTTATCTAAATGCAATATTTTTTGCGCGACAATATCATCCGCTGTCATGTGGACAAAGTCCAGCACCTGCTTACGCGCAAGGTCTGCTCGTTTATATGCTTGGGCCTGTGTGGTGCGACCAGGTAAATACGAAAGTTCGCTATACAGCGCGCTATGTCCTGTTGGCACCGATGATGGACAGATGGTATGCCAAAAACCTAAGCGATAAAATGGGTAGGTTCGTTCAGGAAAATAGAGCCAATGTTTATTGGTATCAATGGGGCCAGAAAAACCAATATTGATATTAATAACTGCGTTGCACAGTAATTTATCGGCTGCTTGATTTATCGATGATCGCGATGGTGTTTTGATGGTTGTCAGGAGCCGATTAAGTGGCATGGTGGTAACTAAGTGTTTGTACCGTTCTTGCTGGCCATTATCAAAATAAACGATCTTGTCTGTTGTATCAATGTGACTAACGCCGTAACCGGTCTGAACTGGATTTTTAAGATAGGCGACTAATTTTTTAACAATAAATTCTATGCCACCCTGCTTAGGATAATAGAAACTGCTATTATAGCCAATCTTAGTATGGGCGGCTGGCTGCAGCGTGCCGTCAATAATGGCCTTAAGTGTGGTTGAGGGGACAAAGCGGCCATTCCACGATGGGTGTACTTTTTTGAGGTTGTACGATAGTATTTTGCTGTTGTAGGGAAAGAAAAAGTGTTCGCCCATCCCTTTGCCAAAGTATTTTAAGACCCATTCATAGAAGCTTTTTGGCTTGCGCATGGCCTGATTACGTGTAACGTATCCTTCAATGCATTCAGCAATGACATCGGTTGGCAGTCCGTGCAAATTCATCTGAAATGGATATTCAGTTACAACGTTGTTGGAATAGATGCCCGATTGGCGCGTGATTAAATTGAAATCTTCAATGGCGGCGATTTCATTAAGGAAGTCATAAAATGATGGATCGTTGATATGTAGCAAATGGCCGGTGTGATCAAAGGTAAAGCCATCGTGCTGCTCTGAGCGCAGGAGGCCACCAGGACGATCCTGTTTTTCAAAAATTTTGTAATCGAAAAAATTGTTCTTTTCCAGCCAATAGGCACTGCTTAGTCCGGTAAGGCCAGCGCCTATTATAACAACCTCTGCCACGCGCTTTCTCCTTTTTTACAGCGTTAGATAGCGGTCAGTTTTTTCTAAGGATACCAGGATGGTTCGGTATGGCAATAAAAATTGCGCAATCAGACCATTTTTTGTCTAGCGTAACTTCCATTTGGCGATCCTAACCTCTCTGACAAGGGGAAGTTGCGGATTTGATTTTTGTGATAACAAAATTAAATACATATTCAGCTTGCACAGTAATTTCATGCATTTGTTTTTGATCTGGTTTTTGAAAAGAGGCATCTGGGTATCTTCCAACAAATGCATATGGTGTTATTTCAGCTGCCAATGGTGCCAGTGTTTCAAATGACGGATCAAATCGCATACAAATAAAAACAAGCTTGAGTAGATTGTGTGTTAAAAAATTTGGGTGATTTTTAAAAAAGACATAGCCTTTCAGTGTTTTCTCTACACATTGTTGGACATGAAAAAGCGCGGTTGATAGGTCCTCGTTTGCCAGAAGCTTTGCTGAGACTAAATCTTCCTCTGCTATTTTAATCCAACTTGCGTAGTGGCTATCAGGCTTTTGCATAAATTTTTCTGCCTTCATGTTTTACCAGATAACTAAGCGTCCAAGCCTTTTCTGAAAAATCATCAAACTCTTCTTTTGTGTAGATAAGGATATTTTTAGGGATATCTATGCTCATCAATGCTACTTGGGCTGCGGACATCATTTCGTAACGTGGCATTGTTGCTGTTTCCACTATAATTATTATATCGATATTAAGCTCCTCTCCCATTGCTTGATTGGCATAAGGACCACGAAGATAAATTTCCTGGGGAGCGAATACCTTAACTAATTTCTTCTTTATTTCTTCAAGCGTTTTGGCATCAAGTTCTGGTGGTACCATAATGATCCTACTTTTTATTGTTAACGCGCATACATTTGTTCAGCGCGTTTTGCCTTTTTATCAATCATTTCAAGGTGGCAAGGATACGTGTAAGCCATTAAATGCATAATTATAGTACAAGAAAAATACTGGGAATACAAACGCGGTTATACTTTTCTTCTCGTAAAAAAGGGCCGGCGCCTGTGCACCAGCCCTCATAAAATTGACCCAAAAAAGGCGCTACTACAAACCACTAACCGTAGTAGCTTGTTGACCCAAGCGGATCGAACAGGAACATGCGCCGTGTGCCATTGTTAATACTGCTGGCTGTGTAAATGTAGGCTGTGCATGACGGGTTCCACAAAAGCGTTTGCGGCAGTGCGTTGGTTGGCGCGCTGGCCACCAATGTTACGGTACCACTACTGTATGAATAAACGCGGAGCATGGCATCTAAAAACATTTAATTTTATATTGGGGGATAATTTTATCGGCTGTGATAAAGATTAAATCTTCAACTATGCACTGTGCAATGAGGAGCCGGTCAAAGGGATCGTTATGGATAAGAGGTAGATGTTCCACGTAGAGAGCATGATCTGCAGTCATGGATAAAAGTTTAATATCGCTTCCATCTACAGCTTCTTTTAGATCATCTGGAACTTCAAGTTTGCCCAATGTTTTTTTAATGACGATTTCCCAGAGGCTGACTGAACTTACAAATATTTGGTTATGTGGACGAGCAATTAGAAGTTTAATTTTTTTGGTAAGTTTCTTATCATCCGATAGCCACCATAACAAGATATGGGTGTCAATGAGGTAGGAATTCATTTAAAATTCCTCATAAAATCAGGTGGCAAGATATCAAAGTCTTTTTTGATGCTGACTTTGTTTTTCCAGGCACCAGGCCTGCGCTCTTTCTTTGGTGGATGAAATGCGATTAACTTGGCCACAGGGTGACCCGCTTTGCAAATAATGACCTCTTCGCCCTGAGAAACAAGATCAACTAATTTAGAAAGATTAGTTTTTGCCTCGTGTAAATTTGCCTTTTTCATATTTTTTACTCGTGATTATAAAAATAACTATAAATTATTACACTACCTGAATAGTCACAAGATTAGCTAAGCTTAGCTAATCTTGTCAAGGGATTAAACAGATTACCCGTCCTTCGATGCAAGATCATTAAAAAAGGCCGGTGCCTGTGCACCAGCCCTCATAAAAATTGCCAAAAAAAGGCGTTACCAAAAACCACTAGCCGTAGTAGCTTGTTGACCCAAGCGGATCGAATAGGAACATACGCCGTGTGCCATTGTTAATACTGCTGGCCGTGTAAATGTAGTTTGCGGTGTTGGCTGTGCATGATGGGTTCCACAAAAGTGTTTGTTTCAATGCATTGGTTGGCGCGTTAATTTTTTTGCTTTTGTGTGGCGGTATGGTCGTCGAGCTTGACCAGAACTTTCTTTTTATAAAATGCCATACCATAGAGAAGGATATCATTAAAGCCACGATCATTGATTTCTTGAATGTAGTCCTTGTCAATAATCTGTTGAATTGCTTCATCAGCCGCCGTCGCTAATTGTTCCAGTGTTTTTGCCACTTTGAATTCAATAATAAATGCCCTAGTATTTGTGGTGTGGCGAGGAATAAATCTGACGTCATAGCGGCCGTGACCGCTTTCACGATTTGATTTAATATCATAATCATTTTTTAACGTTGCCAAAAGGCCGAGAACGAAAAGATGATAGCTACGTTCAGGCGTTTTTTCAGGGATATCAAAAAAACTCATGGTGTTGACGACAAAGTCTTCTACAAGTTCTTGGACCGATTCAGTGTCGCCGTCCTTGAGCGCTATGAGTAGGTTATGCACCGGATTGCCGCTAATAGAGCTTGAAAAAATAGATTTAAGAAGCGTAAAATAAATATCTTTGATCTCTTCATTGGGCAGTGTCAAGGAAAATTCTCGTGAGCCAGGCCCTTTGATTGCCGTGTAGGTAACGTATCCGGTAAAGAGCAACAGCGTCCAAACAGACGATGCATCATAATCAAGCGCTGGCATAATTAAAGAAGCATCAATTTCTTTAGTAAGCGTATTTTCTTTTAAGAGTTGTTCAAGCTCAATTTTGGTTGCCGTATCAGCTTTACCCAATACCCTTCTTAATAACAGGTTGTTGCTGCTATTGGCCCAATAGGGTAAAATGTGCCCCTTGCTTTGTAGGCATTTAACGATGGACCAGGGGTTATAGATAAGAACGTCGTCTGGTGGGATGCCCATGTGATAGCCGTTATACCAGGCCTTAATGGCTGTGTAGTGCTCAGAAAGGTTGGCATCTGCCAGCATTGTTTTGACCTCTTGGTCGGTGAAGCCGAATTTATCAGTGAGTACGGTGCTGGTGATTGTAAAAACATTAAGATTATTAAGGCCGGTAAATAAACCTGCTTTGGCAATATGCAACGCTCCTGTGATAAATCCGTATGCCAGGGTAACATTGGACTTCAGTATTGCTGATAGCAGAGGTTTCATAAAGGCAATAATATCTTCATAGTACCCATGCACGTAGGATGCATGGATAGGTACATCATATTCATCAAGAAGGAATATAGTCTTTTGTTTATGGTGCTGGCTCAGTAACCCGCTTAAGGAGGCGATACTTTCTTCATACTCTGCTCGGGTTGCTGTGCGATTTATAATATTTTCAAAATTAGTACGTTCAGTTGTTGATATAGAATCTTTAAGCAGATAGTCATGTCGTTTAAATTCTCGTGCAATATTATGAGTAAATTTTTCATAGGCCTCTGGCCACGTTTTGCTTTCAATGTCCTTGAAATTTAAGGTTATGACAGGATACTTACCTTGCATATCCTTGTAAGGACCCAATGTTGGGTGGGCCTGGTTCCAAATTTTTTTATTTTTAAAAAGATAGTCAGTTGGGATTTCTGATTTTTCAAAAAAGTATTGCAACATGGTCAACATTAACGTTTTACCAAATCGACGGGGGCGAGTCATTAAAAAGACATCACCACCAGCTTCAAGCATTTCTTTAATGGCAAGTGTTTTATCTACGTAGTATTCGCCCTTATCGATAAGTGATTTAAGATTATCGGTACCGGCAGATGATATATAAGCCATGAGGATATCCTTGTCAAAAGGCCATTGAGACTGCAACACGCTGTAGGAATTTTAGCATCTCTTTTATTCTAAAGCGAATATCCTGAAAAAAGGCCAGGAAATAGCCACCAAGAAAAAAGGGCGGCACCTGCGTGCACACCCTCTCGTTTTTTTCATGATCTTTTATTGTTCAGACGACGCCTATATCGAATTATCGTACAATGCCCCGGTCACTTCAATGCGTGCGCCACCAAGGAGCTGCACATTAAGATCAGCAGTTGACCCCAGCGCGCTGTTGCCAAACACAATGCAGTTAGACAGTGCCTGCGCATTTGCCGTCTTTATGGTCGAGATCAGGAAGATCTGCAGCGTACTGCTACCATTATTGACGACGGCAAGCATATTGCCGCGTGGTGACCAGGCGACGCCGTCTGGTGTGGTGCCTACCGTCAGGTTACTACCAACCTGTGTTGGTGTTGTAACGCCATTGAAGCTAAAGATCTGAAGGAAGCCGGTGCCTCCGCAGGTCACTGCAATAAATCTGCCATTAGGAGACCAGGACACTGCATTTGGCGTGGTACTAGTTGTTGCATTGCTACCAACCTGCGTTGGTGTGCTGGTGCCATTATACGAGAATACTTGTAAGTTTGGCCCTGTGGTATTAGTTACTGCGATGAATTGGCCGTCTGGCGAAAATGCAACGGCGGTTGGAGCAGTAGCAGTGGTGGCATTGCTACCAACCTGTGCTGGGGTGCTTGTGCCATTGAAGGTGAAGACCTGTAACGTATTTCCTGTATTATTCACTACGGCTATAGATTTGGCATCAGGTGACCAGGCGACAGCAATTGGCGCAGCGCTTGTGGTAACAGCGCTACCAACGGCGGTCGGTGCGACCGTGCCATTGAAAGAATAGACCTGTAAGGAATTGCTACCATTATTGATGAGCGCCAAATATCTACCGTCAGGTGACCAGGCGACGCTATCTGGTGTAGTGCCAGTGGTGACTGAGCTGCCAAGTGGGGCTGGTGTTGCTCTATTAAATGCATATATCTGTAATGCATTGGCACCAGTGGTTAGCGCAATAAATCTGCCATCAGGTGAAAATACACCGGCAAGTGCCGCTATTGATGCGCCAAGCGAGACATTGTTGCCAACTTGAACTGGGGTGCCAGAGCTGCTTGAGGTAAACATTTGTAAGGTATTTGGGCTGCCGCTGTTAATGAGTGAAATATAATAAGCATTTGTAGTGCTGGCAGAATTGGTGGTGATGGACACGGCCACTGGGGTTCCTGTCGCGGTTGTTACATTATTACCAACTTGGACTGGGGTGCCGGTGCTGCTTGATGTAAACAGTTGCAGTGTGCTGTTGCTATTGAGCACTGAAATATAATAAGCGTTGGTGGTGTTAGCCGAATTGGTGGTGATTGACACCGAAGATGGCGTACTTGCTGTGGTTACCGTACTACCAATCTGGATCGGGGTGCCGGTGCTGCTTGATGTAAAGAGCTGCAGGGTGCTGTTACTATTGATGACCGCAATATAATAAGGGTTTGTACTGCTGGCAGCATTAATGGTGATCGACACGGCCGTTGGTGTGCTTGCGGTGGTGACGTTAGTGCCCACTTGAACCGGAGTGCCGGAGCCACTAGAGGTAAACAGCTGCAGGGTGCTATTGCTATTGATGACTGCAATATAATAAGGGCTTGTGTTGCTAGCAGAATTGGTGGTGATGGATACTGAGGTTGGCGTGCCGGCAGTGGTGACGTTCACCCCAACTTGTTCGGGGGTGCCCGTACCGCTTGAAGTGAAGAGCTGTAGGGCGCCATTGCTGTTCGTGACAGAAATTAAATAGGGATTGGTGCTGCTAGCAGAATTGGTGGTAATGGATACCGAGGTTGGCGTTGCTGCCGTTGTAACATTGCTGCCAATTTGCACCGGGGTACCCACGCCGCTTGAAGAAAAGAGCTGCAGGGTGCCATTACTATTGATGACAGCAATCAAGTAGGGGTTGCTGCTGCTGGCGGAGTTGGTGGTGATGGCCACTGCCACCGGTGTTCCTGCTGTGGTAACATTACTACCAAGTTGGACCGGCGATCCGGTGCCCGACGAGGTATACAATTGCAAGACGCCTGAGCTGAGGATCACGGCTGTCAAGTAAAAGTCAGAGCTTTGGGCAGAATTGGTGGTGAGGGCAGTGCCAACCGGTGTTGGTCCGCCAGTTGTTATTGCGCTGCCAAATAATACCGGTGTTGTTGAACCATTAACAGAAAATAGTTGAAGGCCGCTTGACCCTGTTACGGCAGCAAAGTTGCCATCAGGTGACCAGACAACGCCGGTAGGGTTAGTTTGTGTGGACGCATTGCTGCCAACTTGGGTGGCCACCGTGCCGGCGCTTATGTCATAATCGGCAACGCTATTGGTGGGAACGCGGTTATCACAGGCAAGGATGCCGTTGATAAGGCGAAAGCCGGTATGTGTAGCGGCCAGGCTGCAACCATTTAAAAAAAGCATAGACTTAGCATCTTGCATCAGCAATAGGTCTTTGGCATTGGCAGCATTGGTTGACGGCGCGTAACTAAGCGTTGTGCTATTGTCAAAATAGAGTAATGCTCCTGGGGTGATATAGCTTTGTTGTGTTGATCCATAAATAAAGGCTGAGGTCCCCGTTATAGAGACATCATTATAAATAAAGAGCCGGCCTTGGTAGAAATTAAAATCAGCCGATAAAGGCATCCATACCCGGTCAAGGGCGAGCTTGCTATTTAAGCTGCCCAAACGAATGGGAGGAAATACGGACGATTTAGGACTGCTTTTAATGACGATATTGCGCAAGGTGAGGGTGGCATTGCTATCAACAAAAATTTGTGCGTAGTCACCAAGGGTCAGAATGTTACCTTGGCCATCGATGGTCGTATCATTGGTGATGTGAAGCACCTGAGTACTTGTTGGTGTAAATGATAAATTTCCCTGCAAGACGACTGTTCTACCGCGGCCATAAATGCTGCCGCCACTGGTAAGCGTGGTACCCGAGTCTAGTGTGATATCACTGAGCAATTGGAGCATTTGGCCCCGAAGATCAATACTACCTGATATGGTAATAAAGGTGTCCATTGTCGCTTCAGTGAAGCTAGTATTATTGAGAGTAAATCCGGCGTTTAGACGGACGTATCCCTGGGCAATGTCGCCATTACGAAAGACGTATGGCTGATTTTGCCAAACGATTGATGATGTGCCGATCAAGCTGGTGGCCTGAGTGGTTTGATGCCACAATACGGGGGCTAAGAGTAATAAATACAATAAATGCCTGTATGTTTGAAAAGATTTATGCTTCATAACTAAATATCCTTTAACTTCCCTTTTTTTAGAAGACCGATTTTTTAGATATACTACCTTTGATGGTAAAATAAAAGCGAGAATTTAATTTTGTTCAATGATACTTGAGGCTGTTTGAGCCACACTAAAAGATCCCTTTTTAATACTACGCTCAACGGTATGCGGGAAACTGATTATTAAATGATATTTATTAACCGCTACCACCTTTTCATTTAATTTAAAGGTAAGTTGCTGGGTTGCTTCATCCCATACGCCATCACAGATCCAATTTTCTTGAATCGGCTTTGGAACGCTTTCGCGCTCTTTTTTTTGATAGAGGCCTGCGGTAAGTGATGGAATCTTACCACCAACCCACTGCAAAACAACAAGGGTAAGATAACGCGGGCGCTTACTCTTTATGGTCAGAGAGCAGGGCCAGACCCATTTTTCCTTGATGTCAGAATCATTCAACGATTCTTGGGCTGCAGAGTTTGGAATCTCTCGCCATGTTAGTGTGGTGTGCAATGAGAATGAGTCTTGGTACTGTTCTTGATCTGCATATGCAAAGCTGCCGATTGTGATGATTATCGCCAATAGTACACTATAGTAACACATACTGAGCATGATAGTATTCCTCACGCGTCATGACTGATCAAAGCCTCTTTTCTCTATCGGACTGTAACATAAAAAAGATGAAACAAACAATTTTTATTAAAACGTAACATTACTACTGTGGACATAAATGATGCGACCGGTCTTGTATTGCGTTGTTCCGAAATGTTTTGGCAATGGCGGCAGCGGACTTGCCATTTTTGTATTTTGCAGAATCATAGTATCAAGTTCCGGATGGCCGCTTGATTGTAGGAGGGTGCAGTTAGTAACATTGCCATTTTCATCGATAGTAAACTCAATAACAGCATTGCCTTCCATGCGTTTTGCCCAGCGACGGTGATAAAAATTATTTTTCCATGCAGCCTGTAGGCACCAAGTGACCTTGGATTCGTATGAAAGATATTTTAGTTCATCCTTGGACGGTCGCTTAGTTGGGTCGCCATCACGGTCAACCAAATCGGTGCCTGCCTGCCCTCGTTGTTTTTCAATAAAGCCTTTGGTCAGGGCGATAATATTGCGCCGTGGCCGGTCGCTGCTGTCAGGCGCCCCACGGACCATGGTGGTTGTCTGTCCTGAGGAGGATGTCTCACCTGTTTGCTGATAGCTGGCCATTTTGGTCTGCATCTCTTTGATCTGATTGATCCGATCACTGACGTCACTGGGTGTGGCTTGTAAATCCGGGGTAGCGCGAGTAACGTTTTCTCCTGGACCATCGTCTGGTGTCTTTACCTCAGCTTGATCATAAGCGGCCATTTTGGTCTGAGCAGATTTGATCTGCTCAATTCGTTCTTTTACGGTCGCATCAGCAAGAACAGGCGCAGCGGGCGACTGCTCCTCTTGCTCTGTGGCATAAGAAGTTGGCGCCTGCCCGACCTCCCCGGTTGTGGTAGCAGGAATGATCGCTTCTTGTGCCTGCTTTGGTGGATCGTCAAAGGTAACCCAGCCAAAATTAGATAACGGCGCTCGCAGCTGTGCCAAGCGACCATCATCCTTTGGTTTCTTTAGTTTTTTGACCACGCTTAAAAAAGCCTGACGTTTTTGCTCCAGCTCTTGTTGATGCTTCACCTTTTGCTCAGGCGTTAGCTGCTTGGTGAATGCGGTGATAAGTTCTTGGATACGCTTTTTAAAGCCGAACTCAACCACACAAAAGGTGAGCAGAGCGTGTAATAATAGTGAAAGTAGAACAAAAACAAGCAGCAACAGTAATGGCTGCCGTTTCTTTGGCGGGACGGTAGTATTGAAATCGTGATTCATTACGCTGACTCCTAACATTCGTTTTTGTCAGCGTACTGAATTTTATGGCATTGTGTCAAAATTTTTTTTGTCATCCCGGACTTGATCCGGGATCAGGATCCACTCAATACATGTTTATGCAAATCGAGCGGCTACCAGGCAGCATCTTAAGGCGCAAGCTTTTGTGCCAGCTGGTTCATGAGCTCATAATATCCCGCAATTCGACTAAAAATCTCCCGTGCAATCTCTTCATCATAGGTATGTGAGGTTATATTGCGGTCATCAACCATGGTTAACAGAAGTAAGTTTTCTTCGTCTGTAATAAGACCTAGCTTTGAACATTCTTGAATGACTGTTTTGGGCGATTTTTGTATAATGCCATGTTTTTGTTCAAGGAACAGTTTTAGATATTTCCATGTTAGGTCGTATGAATACTCAAAGCGCTTTATCGCAGAATCGGCATAGGCTTCAAGTTCAATTTCATCAGCGGTCTGTGCGCGAGCATTGAATCGATCAAGTATAATAGCCAATGACTTATAAGCCTTCAACAGTTGAGCATAACGCCCGACAAGCTTTTTTGTATCTATTGTTTCCATATAATGCCTTCCTTAAGGATGGTGTCCTGCATGTTTTTTGGTAATGCGTGAAAATCAGCAAGATCAACGGTTTGTGAAATATTTAATGCCTCGATAATATTGCGTGCTTGTACAAGATCAAGGCCTGATATCCGCTTGCCTGCATTAATAGCAACATCGACATCCGATGTTACAGAGTGAGTTCCTCGAGCTCGTGAACCAAAGAGGTATATTGTTGCTGTTGGGAAAAGCACCGCGAGTAGTTTAATCATTTTTTCTTGTTGTTCTAGTGTCATTTTAAGCTCCTGGTAACAGGTTGTCTATATTCAATATCATTTTCTATCCAATATAGCATAATGCAATTAAAAAACTGTGACCATAGGTGAAATGAGCCGCGCATTTCTACGCAGCTCATTTGTAAAGTTATTATGTGCAAAAGGCGCGTATTACATCATAAAATATTCGTTGACCGAGCTTAAGGTCATCTACGGTAATAGACTCATCAACGCCATGCAAATTTTCTTTGCAAGTAAATGGTGTTAGTCCAAAGCCTTGGATGCCACAGGCAAGGTAGTATCGAGTATCGGTTGTTGCCTCAAAATAAAATGATTGCGCCTGTAGGCCCTGACCTTCGATTGTTTTTGCAAGGATATGGTATAAGGGGCTATTAACAGAGACCGAGCCCTTTGGGTCGCTAATAGTTGCAAGTACTTCGTAATGAATGCTTGGGAAATCATGCATCATATCGTCCAGTATTGCATGTGCCTGTTGCATAGTGATGCTTGGTGGTACACGAATATCTACTGTTGCTGTTGCTGTATTGGGAACAACATTAAGCGCTACAGTACCATTGCGCATAACGCCCGCTTGTAATGAAGTGATATTCATAGAAAGAAGTTGTCCGGCTTCAATAGTGTTGGCGCGGACTTTTTGTTCTTCCTGAAAAGAGGCTATGCGAGCAAGAAGCATGGCAAGATTTGCTGCAGCGTTGCAGCACTTTATTTTAGAGCCATGGCCTTCAGTTCCGGTACTGGTAAGCCTAATCTGGATTGGCTTGCGCTCGCCAATTTTGATCAGCAGCGTATTGTCAGCTCCTGAAGCAACCCCCTCATCAAGGACAAAGCCTATGTTCAATCGACTAAATACCTCAGTTTTCACAAACTCATTGACGCCTTTAAAGCCACCAACCTCTTCATCGGGCACCATTAACAAGTGTACAGTTCGCTTTAGTGTGATACCAGCCTCTTTGATTGCTTTTAATGCATAGTACTGCGCGACACCAATGCCTTTCATGTCCTGCGTTCCGCGGCCGTATATGATGCCGCTTTCTATGGTTCCAGCAAACGGATCATGCTTCCAATCGGCTTGATTGCCGATTGGTACAACATCGATATGGTGATTAAGGGCAAGGGCTGGCAGCGCCTGGTCGGTTCCAAGTTGCGAAACCACAAGCACTTTGTTGCCGGAGGGGAGGGGTACTTCTTGAATGGCAAATCCATCACGAGTTGCCTGACGTTTTAAAAATGTGAGTGCACTGCCATAATCTGGCGTTGGCTGGGCCGTATTAATGTTTATATAGGCTTGCAAAAACTCAACCATGTCCAGATCTTTGTCAGGTCGTTGGAGCAGGTATATACCCGCTCCAACCATTGCTATTATGCTTACTGCTATTAATGACTTCCTCACAGGGCTCCTTCCTTTATAGGTATTTGTACAATACATCCTTGTCCGCGTGAATTACCGTTAGGATTTGGGATGCATTCGGTTGCATCTGGATCAAAGGATGGTTTGTACGCCTCAAATGCATAGAAATTATATGATTCATCAGATATGGTGCTTATACCGGCTACAAATGATGCAATGATCGAATGTTTACGAGACATGTTTGCATTAACAAGACCAAAGGCCAGGATGATGTTGGGTGACTGCTTGCTTTTCACGCGCATGATGGTGTCATCACGCAGTAAATTCATAGCTTCGCGCATCAAGGCTGCATTAACCCCCTGTCCGCGGTAGGGTGGCAGGGTATAGTCGCTTCCTAAATAAATGTAGGTATCATTCTGATTAAAAGCGTACTCTCCATTATTATGCTCGCCGCACTCCTCAAGATTTCCATCAATACAGCGGATTTCATCCTTTAAGGTAGATACACACTCTTCAGGGTCATCAAGGATAAAGAGTTTTTTGTAACCAATAATGGTACCATTCTCGTTAACGGCAACAAAGAGTTTGCCCTTGATGATGGTGTCTTGTAGTGCCTCTTCCCTAAATATTGTCGGAAGAATAACAAGACAATCAGAAT
>JABCZU010000003.1:0-15423 GCA_013289515.1 Candidatus Babelota bacterium
TGCCCTTTTCAAAGCCAATTGACTCTTTGCTGTTATAATATTTTGGCCGCTCGTCGCCCGGCTTAAAGATTCTGCCGCCAAAGCCACACCAACGTCCAAGCCCATCACGTATTGGAAAGACGATGCGCTCCTCAAAAGGGGAGTACAGCATTGCCCGACCCTCTTGGACTATGCCGCTTTCTAAAAGGTTTTTGAGCAGCAGGCCGTCGCTTTGTACCTCTTTCACCAGGCTATTCATGGCAGCGCTACCGCTCGGGAAGTAGCCAATGCAGAACTGCTGGATGGTGGCATCGGTAATGGTCCGGTTATGTAAGTATTGTAGTGCCGTGTTATTGGCAAGGAGCTGTTTGTGCATCCAGCCGGCTACGATCTTACAGAGCTTAAAATACTCATCTTTTTCTGCATGATTCTGTTTAATGCTGCCCGCATTTGCCTGTAATAAATGGTCTGGGATAGCGATATTATAGCGATCGATCAGATGGTTGGCGGCCTCCCACTGTGTCATATTTTCACGCTTGGCAATAAAGGAGATGACGTCGCCTGAGGCCTGACAGCCAAAGCAGTAGAAGATCTTTTTATCGGGGCTGACGGTAAAGGAGGCGTCCTTTTCGGCATGAAATGGACATGGTCCTTTCCAATAGTGCCCGGCAGCCTTTATGGGGACGCTTTCGCTGATGATATCGATAATGGAGAGTTGCTCTTTGAGGTAGACAAATAGTGACATGCTTACTTGTTACTCCGCCAAATCACCACAAAACCAACCATTGCCACTAGGAAAACCGGTATCGCAAGCCATTGTGCATGGGACAGGGTGACCGTGCTGTTGCCAAATGTAAGTGGCGCTAAGTGGCGATCGGCTCGCCAAAAATCCATAACAAATCGTGATATATTTTCAAGCATCAGGGCAAGCATTACAATGCTTCCAGCACGGCTTTTAAGCCGCGGCCAGGCAAGGCGTAGTAGTATGAAAATTATTAATGATCCGATGCTCATATAGAGTTGTGTTGGGTGGAGCGGAACATTGAGGGGGGCGACAGCATCTGGATTGGTAAACGTAATAGCCCATGATAGGCCATACGCTGGGGTGCCATAGCAACAACCAGCAGCAAAGCAGCCAATACGTGCTATCGATTGCATGAGCGGTACGTAGAGTGCGGCTAGATCAAGGACTGGTAGAACTGGGACCTTGCGCCACCATACATAGGTGACAATACCGATAATAGCACCAATAATAGCGCCCAGAGCATAAAAGCCTGGCACCCAGGGGAATAGTATGTCTATCCAGTGCCCCTGCAATGTTTCAGGTTCGGCAAAGGCGTGAAGAAGGCGTCCACCGATAATGCCACTTGCAAGACCTATGAAGAGGGTATTGTGATAAATAATATCGCTCATAAGGCGCTTGCGCAGGGGGTGATTATAGGTACAAAAGACCAGGACAATAAAGCCAATGGCAATCATAACGCCATACGATTGGATCCATAAAGGTCCGTAGATGTGTAGTAGTCGTGGGTGCATTTTTGAGCTCCTGTTTTTTTAAGACATTAGACTTCTTCTGAAAGCTGAAAAGGGCCAACTTGGCGCTCGTCCTGAGCCTGTCGAAGGATAGGAGCGCCATAAAATAGACTCTCTTTAGGCACTCAAATGGTTCGACCCCTTCGACAGGGCTCAGGGTGAGCGCTTTGTTCCGCTCATGCCCCTCGACAAGCAAGGCTTGCTCGGGGTCCTCGGGATATTTAAAATTATCCCGCTCATCCTGAGGAGGCTCGTAAGAGCCGTCTCGAAGGACGAACCAACCACGAGCGCCATTAAGGTGTACCTGAAACCATTCGTTAAGGGTTTCAGGAGAGATCCTTTTTTTTACGTGGGTATTAAGTTTACCAGCGGATACAGTTATTTCTATCTATATTTTTTAATTTATTTGCAACTTTGAATTATTATATTGTAAAATTATGATAGTAGGGTGTTTTTTTAATATGAGGAACCATTTCCAATAGTAGGAGTTTTTTATGAAGATACGTATCCTGGTCGCAGCTATGAATGTGCTGATCATCGCAGTTCCATGTGTGTCACTACAGTGTATGGATAATTCACCTGATAGCACATCTAGCGCACCTGAGCCAACAACACGATCAATGGGCCGTCACAAAATACCAGCTATTGTCACAAAAAGAGCTAATAGCAATACTGCCAATGAGCATATGGTCTCAGAAATCGTATCACCACGCCATAGACGTGTTCAAACTTCGATACAATCGCCCCGCAGTCCTTTAACTGCTAGAGGTCGAAGAGCTGCAGAAGTTGCAACTATGAGGGAAAGGTTGAACGGAATTCAGGACATTATGAATGAATTAGAGGCTAGTCGCAAGATTGTTGAGAATGAGTTTCTGGCGAAAAGCGATAAGAAGGACAGGATAAAAAAAATTATCGAATACTATGAGCTGGTACGTGACATTAAGGATGGAAGTGCCGAAAAACGGTGTGGGTTCAGCAACGAGCCAAGAGTAAGTCGCCTGATGCTCTTGGACCCCGTAATATGCCAAGCTGTAGGGGAAGCTTTCAGCCCCGAGCAGCGATGCCAAGCATTGTTCAAGGAGCTTACTGATGCAAAGGTAAGCATTGATCATAAAGCATCTAACATTGATGCACTCCTGCGGTATTGGATTAATGAAAAAATGAAGGTGACAAGAGAGGGTGATGATTTAGAGCATAAGCTTCTTAGAATTGAAGACACCTTAGAGAGTGCTACTAAGAAGTATAAAGAATGCAAAAACAGGCTCGCTGCGCTACTTTCAGACTAGCACAGCCTTAGCTATTTTCTGCATCACGTGATCGTACAAAAGGTCAGGATTGGTGGCAACATCAACCTGCTGGAGTACATCAAATAGGGCCGGGTACCGCTCGGCCATTGCATATGCATTCTCCTGCTGATGCGTGGTGGTATCCGCAATAAGTGGAATTACTATGCATGGCTTATGAAAGAAAGCGATTTCAAATAGTGTGCCAGCGCCAGCTCGGCTGATAATAAGGTCTGCCGCCTTATAATATTCGTGAATTCGTTTGTCGTAACTGAAGGTGAAAGCAGGAATATGTTGCTGCGCATACCAGGTTTGCCAGTCGGTTTCATTAAATGAGCCGGTCTGATGGATAACCTGGAGGCGCTGAGCAAGGCTTTTATGCCGCACAATCATCTCCTTGACTTGATTATTAAGGAATGCCGATCCCTGCGAGCCGCCAACAATAAACAGTGTTGTGCGTGATGATGAAAAGTGCAACTGCGCATCATGTGTTTTTAGAGCAGCATTAATACGCTCAAACAATGCAGCATGATCAACTACTTTATCCTGTGCGGTAAAACGTAGCGGGTAGTGTGTTATAACACATTTGCTACTAAAATCACGCTTACCCCAGCGGCAGTACTGCTTTGATTGTGGGAAAACGCAATAAATCTTGCTGGCAAAAGGCATCAGCGCTTTTATCGCCTTGCCCGGAATCACATTTAATTCATAGACATCCAATGGTGTTCGCGTTATCCATGCGGCCAGTCCAAGCGGAATGGCAAGCAGGCCACCGGTAGTGATCATACGTTCCGGCTGGTAGCGCAAACAGTAATAGAGTCCTTGTATAAGAATGCCTGTAGCCTGCAGTGCTCTCCATGGCAGGGTCCACCACTGTCGGAGCGAATATTTTCCAAGTGCCATCGTAACAATCCGGTCAACCGGGGCATTGTGTAGTGCCTTTTTTTCAACGTCACTTGAACCACTAAAAAAGATGATGTTGCTTGTCTGGTTGTGGTTCCGCCATGCCTGTGCGATATGAAGTGCGGGCAGTATGTGGCCGCCAGAGCCACCGGCTACAACAAAGAGTGTGGGAATGATCATGCGATGCTTTCTTCTGTATTCTTTAAATGATTCTTAATAATCGTGTCATCGGGCGATAAATCAAGTGCCTGCTTAAAGGTGGCAATTGCATCCTGACGTCTGCCCAATTGTAGCAAAATATAGCCTTTTGTATCTAAGTAATAGGGGCATTCTGGTGCAGCATCTAATGCCTTTTCAATAAGTTCAAGAGCCTGGGGAAGATTTTTCTTGGACTGACCATAGTGGTAGGCAAGGAGGTTATAGCTTGATGGATACACTGGTTGTGTCGCAAGCGCCTGCTTTAAAGATTCCTCAAGTTCTTTTACCTGGTTTGCCTGAAAATGAATATGGCTTATATGAAAAAGGGCACGCGCTTTGAGGCGATTATCCTGCGCAGTGTGCGCAATGGCTTTGAAGTGCGTTAGGGCGTTGACATAATCTTTGGCATCAGCATATAAGTCTGCCAATGCTATCTGAACCTGGGTGGATGGCTTTTTTTTTGCTACGGTACTCAGTACTTGGGTGAGTAAATTGACCGGAACGGTGGTCTTGCGTAGCAGCATAAACGTTTGTAATGCTGCAGTGTAATCTGGAGACTTAATCAGCCAGTCTTGCATGGTGCGCAGTAATTCTGGCGTACGGTTTTCCTGTAATAAAATCTCAGCCTTTAATAGGATTGCCTGCTCATAAATAGGACGCAAGGAAAGCGCTTTATCAAGATCCTTGAGCGCCTGCTTGTACTCTTTATTAGTAAAGGCAGTAACTGCCTGATCAAAAAAATGTTCCGGGCTGCGAGCATTAACGCGCTTAAGGTACTCAAGAGCTTCAGGTACGCGTTGCTGAGCAAAAAGCAATTGCACCAACTGACGCTCTACCGCAGTATCGCCGCCCGTTACTTCAAGGTAGCTTTTGTAGCCAGCGATAGCATCATTGGCCTTACCGAGTTGCTCGTACAGAATCGCCTTAAAGAGGAGGGCGCGGTCAAATTTTGGAAAGAGGCTAAGGCTTTTTTCAATACTGTGCAAGGCGTCGGCAAATTTTTGCTGATGAATCATAATTTTTGATTGAAGAAAATACAAGAGAAAGTACTTTGACTTGAGTGATGGGTTATTAAAACAGGTGGTAAGAAAGCTGAGCGCCTTATCAAACTGATTGTTATTGATGTAGGCAATAGTAGCAAAATAGGCGACCTGATCATCATCAGGATATTGGGCGGCAAGCTTAATAAAGAGCTTTTCGGCCTGAGCCTCCTGCTTGGTATTAAGGTAGGCATGAGCCAGTAGCATTTGCGTCTCTAGGTTATTGGCAAAGTGCTTATCAAAGCGCTCTTTATCCTGCTCATAAGCCCTGATGACGTGGTCAGCCTTACCGAGCGCAAATTTTGTTTCAAAAAAACCCTGGTATGCTTGCGGATGTGGTTTTTGTTTAACGAAGGCCTCGTAATAGCTTTCTGCCCTATCAAGGTCGCCTCGCATGTGTAAAAAGGTAGCTACAAAATATTTGTAATAGTTGGTTGCATGGGGAGTGGTGGTACTAACGATTACCATTCGGTTTTTTTTATCTAGCTGTGGTACTGCGTGCGCTTGCTGGGCCGCCAAGGATAAGAGGATTGTTAAGTATATTAAGCTTAGCATTCGCCACCTTAGGCGCTCAAATGGTTCGACCCCTTCGACAGGGCTCAGGGTGAGCGCTTTGTTCCGCTCATGCCCCTCGACAAGCAAGGCTTGCTCGGGGTCCTCGGGATATTTAAAATTATCCCGCTCATCCTGAGGAGGCTCGTAAGAGCCGTCTCGAAGGACGAACCAACCACGAGCGCCGATTTGGTAAAAATGGTATCGTAAATCGCGCTCGTCCTGAGCTTGTCGAAGGATATGAGCGCTCCTCAAAATAAGCTTACTAGGTATTCCCTTGTCCCTGAATTTTAACATCATTGTTCCTCCGTAAAGCTTTACATCGAATTAGATAGGCGGTCATTATGGATTTTAGCCCATCAGTCTTTACGGTAGCAAGAGCTGCATAGTCTTGGTCGGTGAGCAAGGGTAGCATCGTATAAATTGACTGCTGAGATGGAGCTTGTGCGGGGACAATGGTAGGTTTTGCCAATGGTGTGTAGGCGGTATAGCGAAAGCGAATGTGTTTAATGGTGGCCTGAGCAAGGCAGGCATTGATTTTTTGCTTAAGCACCGGTGTAAGCAACGATAATTCCTGTGCCCATGCTGGATGACATACCCCTAAAAAAATGGTGTCATCCTCTATTTTTTCGATGGTAACCTTATGATAAAGCTTGCCAATAATGCGTGGCCAGGCTTCAAAAATTGCCAGTTTCCAGCGATGATTTTCTGGGATGATACTTGCGAGTAATGTTTTAATTGGTTGGGCCATGGAAAATCTTTCTTATTAATATTGCTGTAGTCTACGAATGATTGAGCGTGAATGCAAGCATTGCGCGACAACGTTTTTATGCTTTTGCATCCAGAGGCTTTTTCCTGTAAAGTTGTTATTAAAAATAGTGTTTGAGGAGGATATGCGCTCATATCCTTCGACAGGCTCAGGATGAGCGCCTTTTATGAATAAAAAAACAGGGATAGGATCACTATGTTGTACAGTACGGTTATATCAAAGCCATTAGTGGCTATTGTCATAAGTATTTTAATAACAACCTTTTCTGCCTGTTCACGCCAACAAAAAGAGCCGGAGTACACCAGTGAGCATGATGCCAAATCCCTCGCGCTTTCCCAGGCCTTTTTTGATCAGCATCCTACTGACCACCCGACATCATACCTTTATGTGCCCGGCCTTATGGCCACCGAGGTGATGATGGGGCGGTACTGCCCAAGCTTTACTGCATCAACGGGAGAAAAAATTACCTGGCGATCTGGTGGGCATGTGATTGGCCAGCCGCACTCATCAGTAATCTTTCCTGAGACCGATTTAAGCAAGCCGGGTAGCTTTGCCATCAATCCAATTACGGCAATGATCTATGGATTTAGACGTGACCTTTTTCCGGTAGGAAAACGCATTTTCGAAGAAAAATATGATGCTACGGTCCAAGATAATCCGGCATCATCAACATCGGTGCTGGATTATACGTTAAATTTGGGGCAGGCAAATATTGCTCAAACCAAAGATATCAAAACGCTGTATGCGGCGTATCGTAAGCACGTCAAGAAGTATCCGGATACTGATGTTATTTTGTATGGCGATTCTCGAGGCGCCGCCACCATTTTTAATCTGATTGCTAAGCACAAACCGGCTCAGGTAAAGGCGGCAGTGCTCGAGGGAATCTTTGATGATATACCACATGGCATTAAACACTTTATTTATAGTGACAAGGGCCTGCGAGCAGAAAAAAGATTGCACAAGGTAGGGACCTTTGTCATGGGCAGTTATAATAAAAAAGGCCCATTTCCACGTCAGTATGCTGAAACGATTACTGATGATATCCCACTTTTATTTGTTACTTCGTTAAAAGATGGGCTGGTCCCGCCACAGAGCACCATCTATTTGTACAAGCGCCTGCGCGAGCGTGGCTTTGATAATGTTCACCTGTTGGTGCTCAAAGATTCAATACATCCGTCGTATATGCTTGATAATCCGCGTGATAAAAAATTATATGAATCGGTAGTGCATGCATTTTATAAGCACTATGGCCTGCCGTACAATGAGGCACGGGCCACCGAGGGCGCAACAGCGTTTGTACTGTTGCAGCCGACGGCGGCCCAGATCAAGAAATTGTATTCGTTGCCCGAATGTCCAGCTTGTTGAGCGGCGCTCGTCCTGAGCTTGTCGAAGGATATGAGCGCCGACAAATGGGTTAAGCAGCTTGTACGTTAAGACCTGCTTGTGCAGCAAGAAGAAGCTTGCCAATCTGCTTTAACTGATCTACGGTGGCTGTTGCAAGAATAGCTTCCAGCACCTTTTTTCTATCTTCTAGTGCCTGCGCCTTAAGATGTTCTTGTCTGGCAAGAACAAGCTCGGTAAGCTGCTTTAACTCATCTGCGGTAGCCGATGCAAGCGCTGCTTCCAGCTTTTTCATTGTCTTTTCTAGTGTTGCGTTGTTAGGCAAGGCTGTATCTGTTGCTTCCGTTCCTGTGAGCGCCTGTCCTGGTTTGGCAGCATTCTTCCTGTTCTTTAGGTATTTGACGAGGTAGTAGATCGCTGCACAGGTTGCTGCTGTGGCTAGAACAACTGTTGCTTTGTTGCCAGTTGACCATGAACTCTTGTTGGGGTTCTTGTCCTCGCTAGAGCTGGAACTTGAGCTGCTTGGTTGGCCGCACTCAAAGTTGTTTGATTCGTCTTCCTCATGGCACCCGTGGTTGAAGCTGACGGGTGGGTGTGCGACAGGGTGGGGCTGATGGTGGTGTGAAAAGGAATTGCCTCCCCCGGTGTAATTATTATTGTTGCTATTAGTGTTACTATTGGGTTTATTCATTGCACTTACCGACGATAACGCTGTGCAAGCAATGAGGGTTACAACTGAAAGTTTCTTTAGCATAAGATAATCCTTTAAGATTTTGTGGATGATGTAGTGTTAAACCGTAGAGAATCATAGCATAACCTTTTGCTTTGTCTACCATGATTTTTTCTACGTTTGTGTGGTATACTAAAATCTGTTTTTTATAGACTGCACTACACTTGCAATAAGGAATCGTACCATGCAACCAACCTGGTTATCCGTAATACCGCCGCTCATTGTCATTGCGCTTGCCACCATTACCCAGCGGCTTCTTTTTTCGCTGGTCATTGGCCTAATCAGCGCCGCGCTGGTGGTGAATAATTTTTCTATCCCGACAGCAGGGTCATTTTTATTCATGCGCCTTAAAGACACAACCGAGCTTGCAAATCTCACCTCTTGGCAATCATTTAACCAATGCTATAGCCTCTTTATTGTCGCCTTTTTATTGTTGCTTGGCCTGCTGATTACCATGATTCGTCATTCCGGTGCTGCGTATGCCTATGGGGCCTTTGTTATGCGCAACATTAAAACAGCTGCCGGTGCCCAGCGTGCTTCACTTTTGCTATCATCACTTTTTTTTATCGACGATTATTTTAGTTGCCTGACGGTAGGATCGGTGATGCAGCCGATTACCGACCAGTTCAAGATTTCGCGGGTCAAGCTTGGTGTCTTGGTCAATGGCATTGCAGCCCCGCTGGCTGTCCTGGTCCCGCTGTCAAGTTGGGTTGCCTACATTGTTGGGCAGCTGCGTAATGCCGGCGTAGCCGACAACATTGACACTGCAACGCTGATTATTGCTGATCCATTTGCGTTGTATATGGCCACCATCCCCACGATGTTTTACGCATTGCTGATGGTTATAGCATTATGGTACCTGGCTTGTAGTCAGCGAACGTATGGTATCATTGCGCAGCATGAACAGATAGCAATCGCCCAGGGCAATCTGTTTGGTGGCAAGGTTTCCGTGGTGCGTCGTGGTAGTGATGTATCGCCAGCGCGAAAGTCCAGCAGTGCGCTCATAGATTTTATTATGCCGCTTGGCCTCTTGTTCACCTTGGTTATAGCCATTATGGCCTATAGCGGCGGTTGGTGGCTGTGCGGTGGGCAGCGAACCTTTTTAGGGGTTTTGCAGCATGCAAATAGTGCGGCGGCACTTTTTTGGTCCGGCCTGTGTACCTGCATCGCAACCGGCTTGTTCTTCTTGGCGCGCGGCAAGCTAACGCTTAAAGAGATGCCATCAATCCTAAGGGAAGGGTATGGCCTGATGGGTGGTTCGGTGATTATGCTTATCCTGATCTGGACATTAAGTACCATCTTAACCAAAGACTTGGCAACGGGCAGCTACCTGGCAACCTTGCTGGACGGCACCATGTCACCATCCCTCTTTCCTGCCGTAATGTTTGTGTTTGCGATGCTGGTTGCAATTATGATGGGCAGCGCATGGGGCGCTATTGGCATGCTTATTCCGCTTGCCTTGAGCCTGCTACCAAATTTAGCTGGCCTGCCGGTGCCGGTGGATGTGGCGCAGCTACCGCTGGTAATGCCAACGCTTGGCGCTATTGTTACCGGTGCTATGGTGAGTAACCACATGTCGCCCATCGCTGATATTATGCTCATGACTGCTACCAGTGCCGGGGTATATCATCTTGACCTAGTTAAAGCGCAACTCAGTGTTGCTGTGCCGGTGGTGATGGCCAGCGCGGTGTCATTCCTGAGTATGGGCTTTATGCTGAATGCCCATAGCTTCATGATCAGCATAGTCGTATCGATTGGTACCGGGTTGCTGAGCCTTGTAAGCATGCTGTACGGTTTGCAGCGCATTGCCAGTATGAGGCGTGGAACATAAAAACACGCTCCCCCTACCCGCCTTTTTGTCGGTCATCCAAAGTATCCTTATGTAAATCTTTTTACATAGCAGGCTGTTTTTTACCATCTTATGTAAGTGAATTTACATAAGATGAGGTTTTTGTTACCCTTATGTAGATTCACTTACATAAGGAGATATAAAATGACAACACGCAGCGGTTTTACTCAACAACAACCAAAGGGCTATAAGGCCTTTATTCCAACACCGCTACCCCCAAACCCGCCATTTATGCTTGAGGGGGCGCTTGTGGATAAACTTGCAAAGGCTATGGCATCGCTATCTCGTCTCGATGGGATGGCGTATACACTTCCCAACACCGATCTTTTTATTGCTATGTATGGTAAAAAAGAGGCCTTGTTAAGTTCTCAAATTGAAGGAACGCAGGCAACGCTTGAGGATATTTTTGAGTTTGAAAGTGGGGTGGTGGTTGATAATCCTGATGATGTTGGCGAAGTACTTAATTACATTAAAGCCTTACGTTATGGCATACAGCGGCTTACATCGCTACCGTTGAGCTTAAGGCTTATCAAAGAACTGCACGCTATTATTCTTAATCCGAGCAAAGATGCTTGTAAAACGCCGGGAGAGTTTAAACGATCACAAAATTGGATTGGAGCTCCGGGATCAACACTTAAAGATGCCATTTTTGTTCCGCCGCCGCCAGATGAGGCGTTAAAGGCAATGGGCGAGCTGGAAAAATATATACATGGCCCATCTAATTTGCCTGAGCTTATTGACTGTGCGCTTATGCACTATCAATTTGAAACCATACATCCATTTTTGGATGGTAATGGGCGAGTAGGGCGCTTGCTCATCACATTTTATCTCTTCTGGAAGAGGATTATAGAAAAGCCATTGTTGTATTTGAGTTATTATTTTAAAAAAAATCGTCAAGAATATTACGATCGATTACGTATGGTTTCACAAACCGGTAATTATGAGCAATGGGTTTTGTTTTTTTTAGAGGGCGTGATTCAGACATCAGAGTCAGCTATTCAAACAACAAAGCAAATCCTTACTTTGCAAGAAGATAATAAGCGCATACTCTATACAAAGTCGTCATCAGTGATTGCCCTTCGCTTACTTGACCAGCTTTTTTATACGCCTATCATTCAGCCTACGATGATTCAGGAGTTGTTTGGCATATCGCATCAAACAGCAACGACACTTATTACCAAATTTGTGCAGTACGGTATTCTTACAGAGATTACGGGGAGAAAGCGTGGTAAGCGCTTTGTATACACGAAATATTTGGATATTTTATCTGAAGGCACAAAGCCCTTGTAATTCAGCAAAAAGCCCCGGATTTTTTAGGTCCGGGGCTTTTTTATCATGATCTAATGATCTCCTACTGACCAGCGTTCTGCTGGATCGCCGCAGCAAGTGCTGCAGGATACCCTACAGTTGGATCACTGATCCCATTATATCCGTTAGCATAATCAGTTGCATTCGCACTGTATGCTGCATAACTGGTGCCCGTAGACGGCGACGCATGAGGGCCGCCCTGTTGCACAAGGTTGGCAAGTGCAGTCGTAACTGCTGCAATGGCAGCATTATCAGCAGTAGTAGCTAGGCCTACCGGTGAATTAAGATAATATGAAGGGTTGTCCGTAGATGAAGGGTTCTGGATATCATGCTGTATGGCCCATGCTCCTCCTGGAGGGTTCATTGTTGTTGTTAAGAGCATAGTCTTTCTGTTATTCCAATTCTGCTGAGCCGTAGCGAGTGCGTTATCAGCTTGCTGCTTATTGTTCAAGGCTGTTGTATAAGCCGATAATTGCGATGACGTCATCGCCGTGCCATCTGCGCTGCCATTGGCTGCCCCGTCTTTCTGTCCGGCCGCTATAGCTGCCTTCTGTAACGTAGCTGCTGCCGCCGCTGCAGTATTAGAGCGCGCTTGAGCAAAGGTTGGATTGTACTCATAATTATAGATCGATAGATAGGTACTTGCTTGCGCCTGAAAGAGCGGTGGAACATTGTTAACATTTGTCATTGGCGTTGATGATTTGTTTGGATTTGCTGCATCAACAAGTGCCTGATTATACCCATCAAAAGCACCTTGACCTCGTGCTTGGGCGACTGTTGCCTGTGGTGTGGTTGATGTCCCTTTAAGTGGTGTGGCTCCTGCTGCTGCCTGGGTACCGATGGAAACTTGCTTGTATGCTGTAGCGTTGCTATCAAATGACAAGAAACAGGCGCCCCCGTTCCCACCAAAAATGCTACCGTTACTATTCACCAAACAGACCAGGCCACGTGTGCCGGCTGCAATAAAGGTGATATCATGAGCATTGGCGTCCGCTGATTGTTGTAATGTCCCATTTGCTGCGGAGTACACGTTCCCTCCAGTGGTATACCACGTTGTGCCGCTAACACCACTAGCAACACCAGATTCTACGTAAGTCAGAGGACTGATCCATGCTGAAGTATCGGTAGTAACCGACCATCCAGAGCTGCCAGATTTTTCAATAAGTGATTTATAGTATACGTAACCAGCAGGATTGTCACTATTGACAGAGGAAATGTAATAGACCGTTTTATTTGGACCACCGGCAATATAGGTAGCATTGTTGATTGTTGGGGTTACTGGCGCCCACGAGGTGCCCGGCAGGCCGTTGGCATTGCGTGACGTGTTGTTGTATATAACGCCATTTGTACCAAGGGCTAGCAGGGTGCCATCGGTTGTGACGGCTATTTGTTTAAAGTTTGTAGGCTGTGATCCTACACGCTGCCACAACATAGGGTTTGGCTTTATTGCATCGGCATTAGCTAAGGTTTGTGTGGTATGATACGCAATACCATTAGTACCCAAACAGAAGATAACACCATTTGGGGCTGCGGCGACCCACGCAGCGCTTCCAGAGGTCTTTTGCCATCCAAGACCAATTGGCGTTTGCGTGCTTACACCGACTCTATATGATATGTTGTTCTTTGTATCCACGGCCCATATAGTGTTGACCATTGCAGATACCTGTGATGTGCCAAGCAACATGCCAAGAAGCCCCAGTATTGCAACCTTGTATCCTGCCAACCAATATTGTTTTATGTTTGTCATGACTGCTCCTTTATAGTGAAAAAAATTATTTACCCGAAATAGTTAGCTCGGAGATATGTAATCCCCCACAGGTTAATAATATCAAATAGAAAATAAGCAAAGATAGGGTTTTGAAAAAAAGATATGGCCCTCAGAGCCTGCACAGCAAAAAGCCCCAGATTTTTTAGGTCCGGGGCTTTTGTTATCAAGATCTCATAATCTTCTATTGACCAGGGCTCTGGGTACCAATCGAGATTTGTTTGATTGCTTTGGTAGTATTAGGAAATAGTGTCCATGAAGCATTTGGGTTGGTGCTAAAAGCCGATTGTAAGCCATAAAACACTTGGTTGTTGTTATTGATGTAACACACCAAGCCACTGGAGCCTGCAGCAATACTACTAACATTGCTACCTTGCGTTTGTGTCCACGATGTCCCATTGGTTGAGTAAAAGGCGGTCCCACTGGTATTTACATACCAGGTAGTACCACTAATGCCGCTAGCAACTTGTGATGCCGATACATTGATAGTTTGCCAGGGTTGTGCTTGATATGTACTCATAGCCGCCGCCGTAAACGTCTGATTCGAACCGTATGTTTTATAATATACGCATCCGTTGTTATAATTTGCACTTCCGGGGCTGGCAACGTAGCATACCGTGTTATTGACAGCGCCGGCCAAATAGGTAATATTACGGCTTGCTGACGAAATTGGTACCCAATTACTAATGGCGTAATTATTAGAGACATTGTTGCAGCAGTATATAATAGGGCCATTGCCGGCAAGTGCTAATAGCGCACCCTCTGTAGTGACGGCAATTTGAGTCAATTGAATAGCCCCAGTATTTGGTATAGCCGTCCACAGAGTCGCACTGCTTGGATTGGCGCTAACAGCAGCTTGTGTAGTATGGTACACAACGCCATTGCCATCCAAACAGAAGACAACGCCATTTGGAGCCGCAGCAACACATACGGCTAGATTATTATTACTAAGTGGTGCAGATACTTTTTGCCACCCGGTACCAATGACGAGCTTGCTGGTTACGCCTGTTCTACAATACATAATGCCGCTTGTATCTAGAGCCCATATGTTATTGATTATTGCTGATGTGCTAGCGCTTGTACTTGCAGTTGCTGTTGGCGTTACAGCTTTAGTGGTGCTTGGAATTGCTGTGGTAGGCGCTGTTATCGCAGGTTTGATTGTCGTTGGAGCTGCTGTGGTAGGTGCTACCATAGTGGGCTTGGTGGTAGTTGCAGTAGGTTGAGCTGCTTTGTGGGGTGTGTTAGTATAGGCAGGCGTATAAGCTTGCATATAGGCCCCATTGTATACCAGATAGAGGTTGTCTTGCGTATCATTGAAGGTGTAATTTTGTTGTGCAGCTGTCGCGCGCGCGGCCGGCGTTACCGTTGCTGCTGCGCGGCCAGCATTTGCGTCTGATACGCCGTCGTTTTTACCATCAATACCACCCTGTTGTATTGCTGATGTAGCGGTGTTGTAGTCATTAAGTGCGGCTGTATAGGCAGCGTTTGCATTATTCTTAGTAGTTGTTGCAGACGCAACTTGAGGATAGTAAGTATTTACTGCCGCAGTTAGTGTCGTTATATTAGCATCAGTTGCCGGATCTACACCAGTTTGAGCATCTGCATTGGATGCCTTAGCTAATGCCGCTTGTGCTTTGCCTTGTAGCTGACCGACACTTTGCCATGCGCTTGTTGCAGCGTTATAGGCAGCTAATGCAGTATTATACATGGCATTATAACGCGCGGTAGCAAATGCAATGTAGTAAGCACTATTATAGGCAGCTATATACGCAGTTGAGGGAGTTGCGTTTGATGCGTAAGTATTTACACCAGCTCCCAGTGTTTGAATGTTCATTGGAACATTGTTGGCATTCATGGCGGCTGCTGCTGGTTGTGCTGTAATTACCCCAGCTGATTGTGTTACATTTCCCCCATCGGTCGTTCCCTGATTCGTCCCATCGGTTGCACCCTGACTGGTTGCTTGAGCAAGGTCAGCAGCGGCACCGGCGTCAGCTGTTAGTTTGGCTACATATGTATGGCCACACAGCAATACTACAAGGCCTAGTATGGCCATGTACCCTGTACGTCTTTGTATCCTGAAATTCTTCATATCACTACTCCTCTTTAATTCATTAAATATTTAGCTCGGAGATCCATCCCCACATGCTAATAATATCAAATTGAAAATAAAAAA
>JABCZU010000003.1:15523-86967 GCA_013289515.1 Candidatus Babelota bacterium
AAATTCTTCATATCACTACTCCTCTTTAATTCATTAAATATTTAGCTCGGAGATCCATCCCCACATGCTAATAATATCAAATTGAAAATAAAAAAAGATAGGGTTTTGAAAAATAAGTCGTTGTCCCCTGCCGGTGCACAGCAAAAAGCCCCGGATTTTTTAGGTCCGGGGCTTTTGTTATCATGATCTAATTATCTTCTATTGACCAGTCTACTGGCTACCAATTGAAATTTGCTGGATCGATCTAGTAGTATTAGGAATCATTTTCCATGTGTCGGCAATTGCACTTGGATTATTAAAATCTGATTGTAAGCCATAAAATACTTGGGGAGTACCTGTCGCAAAGCACACCAAGCCACTGGCACCAGCTGCAATATTGGCAGCAGTATGATTCGGAATTCTGTACCATGTTTTACCATCCAGTGTGTATAGAATTATTCCAGACATATTGGCAGTTGAACTTACATACCAGGTGATACCACTAATGCCGCTAGCTATAGAAATAGCCGGCCAGGTGCTGCTAGGATCGCTGCCAGGCACAGCCGATGACGATACATTTATAGTTCGCCATGGTTGCTGTTGATATACACTTATAGCCGGCCCTGTAAACGTCTGCTTTTGGCCGTACATTTTATAATATACGCATCCGTTGTTATAATTTGCACTTCCGGGGGTGGCAATATAGCACACTGTGTTGTTGACAGCACCGGCTAAATAGGCAACATTACTGCTTGCTGGACGCACTTGTATCCAACTAGTAAGGGCTGCATTATTAGAGGCATTGTTGTTGAGGTATATAAGGCCATTGACGGTAAGCGTTAATAGCGTACCTTCGGTAGTGACGGCAATTTGTTTAAATTTTCCAACCCATTGCAACCCGCCGGGTACAGCTGTCCACAATGTCGTACTGCCTGGGTTAGCGCTAACAGCAGCTTGTGTAGTATAGTAGGCCACGCCACTGGTATCCAAACAGAAGACAACACCATTTGGAGCTGCAGCAACACATGTGGCAGTATCATTATTAACCGGTCCAGGTACTTTTTGCCATCCGGTACCAATGATGGACTGGTTGGTTCCTGTTCTACAATACATAATGCCGCTTGTATCTAGAGCCCATATATTATTGAGTATTGGTGATGTGCTGGCGCTTGTACTTGCTGTGGGTGTTACCGTTTTAGTTACCGTTAAGACTGTCGGTAAGGCTGTTGAGGTAGTAGTTGTTGTCGCAGCTTTGGTGGTGGTTGGAGTTGTTGTCGTGGTAGTTTTGGTAGCAGTTGGAGCTGCCGTAGCAGGCGCTGCTGTTGTTGCTGGTTGGGAGGTAGTTGGGATTGTCGTGGTAACCGTTGTTGTCGCAGCTTTGGCGGCAGCTATCAATGCTAAAACATTTAATTCACGTGTGTAGCCGACGGAGCCACCATTATTATAACCATTGTAATAGGTATTACTATTGTTAGGGCGGGTATTATCGTCAAACCAGCTGGTGCGATAGTTTGAACCCTTCCTCATACCGAACGCTTCCTGTTGTTTTGAGGTAATGGTACCGTTATCCACTCCTGCTATGCCGTCAAGAATACCATCTGCTTGGCCCACTACGTAAGCCAGTTGATAAATTTGGCTGCTAGGGGCATCATTTTCAGGGCTACTGTTATAATCATAATTAGTACCCGTCATCTGATACCGGGAAAAAGCGGTATTACTAAATGCGGTAAGATATGCAGTATTGTACGCGGCTGCACAGGAATTTATTTGTGTCTGATAGGTCGAAGGATCCAGTACCTGCTTAATGCCTGGATCTTGTAGGGCGGGATATTTACTGATAATAGGGTTATTACTAGTACCATCACCCAGTGTTGCTAGAAAATTAGTAAGCGTTGGATTGGCGGCATTGCCGTCGGTTGACCCTTGTTTAGTCCCATCAGTCTGTGCATTGCTGAGAACTGTGCTGATTGCACTAAGAGCATTAGCTGCTGTAGTAACCTTCGCTGATACCTGGCCAGCATGTGCAAGTCCAAATAAGGCAGTACTCAGCACAATAAGCTCTCGTCTTCCAAAATTCTTCATATCACTACTCCTCTTTAATTCATTAAATATTTAGCTCGGAGATCCATCCCCACATGCTAATAATATCAAATTGAAAATAAAAAAAGATAGGGTTTTGAAAAATAAGTCGTTGTCCCCTGCCGGTGCACAGCAAAAAGCCCCGGACTTAAAAAAATCTGGGGCTTTTTGCTGGTTTAAAAATATCTTTAGAATTCCTAGTTTTCGCTACGCTTACGATCACCCGGTCTTAGATGTTGCTTTCTAAGACGAATGGATAGTGGCGTGACTTCAATAAGTTCGTCCGGTTGGATCCAATCCAGTGCTGCTTCCAGCCCCATCACACGTGGTGGGGTTAGTTTAACAGCGTCATCAGTTCCTGATGCGCGCATGTTAGTAAGCTTTTTCTTTTTGGTTGGATTGACGTCAAGATCGTTATCTCGGCTATGTTCACCAACGATCATGCCTTCATACACCTCTTCTGCTGGACCTACAAACAGGATTCCCCGTGGTTGTAGACCATCAAGTGCATAGCCGGTCGTGGTTCCCATTTCCATAGAGATCATTGAGCCCTTGGTTCGGCCAAAAATATCACCGGCATGTGGCTGGTAGGCTAGAAAGCGGTGGTTCATAAGGCCGGTGCCGCGGGTATCAGTAAGAAATTGGCTTCTAAAGCCGATAAGGCCACGCGCAGGGATTTTGAATTCAATCCTCACTTTTCCAGTGCCATGATGTTCCATGTTCTCCAGTAAGGCACGACGCTTTCCAAGGTTTTCCATGACGATTCCTTGGTACTCTTCGTCCACATCGATGGTGAGCAATTCAAATGGTTCGCATTTGACGCCGTTAACGGTCTTGTAAATAACTTCTGGCGCAGAGAGCTGCAGCTCAAAGCCTTCGCGGCGCATGGTTTCTACCAAGATGCCTAGGTGAAGCTGGCCACGACCAGAAACTTTCATCGTTTCTGGCGTGTCAGTATCTTCAATACGAAGTGCCAAGTTAATACGCGTCTCTTTTTCTAGGCGCTCACGAATTTGGCGGGAGGTGAGAAGTTTACCTTCACGACCAGCAAATGGTGAGTTATTTACTGAAAAATAGATCGAGAGCGTTGGTTCATCAACCGAAACATACGGCAGCGGCATCGGTGAGCCGACGTCGCAGAGCGTACTACCGATAGCAATGTCCTCTTCAACGCCAGCTATGGCGATGATATCACCAAATTCTGCCGTTGGAACTTCAATGCGCTTAATGCCTTCAAACTGGTATAGTTTGACAATTTTGGCCGGTTGGCTGACGAACGTGTCTTTACAGGTAATAATCTGCTTGTTAACGCTGATTTGTCCACTGAATACGCGACCAACGGCGATACGTCCAAGATAGTCAGAGTAGTCAAGGTTGGTGATCAGTACTTGAAGCTCATCATGCTCCTGTTTTGGCACGGGGATATGTTCCAAAATAGCATCAAAGAGCGGCTGCATGCTGCCAGAAAGTGGCGTATTTTTATCCAGCGATGCAAACCCCATGCGTGAGGAACCGTAGAGGACTGGAAAGTCCAGTTGCTCTTCGCGTGTTGCAAGATCCAAAAATAGATCATGGACCATGCGTTCAACACGGTCAATGTCCGCGTCTTTACGGTCAATCTTGTTAATTAGCAAAATTGGTTTAAGATCAAGTTGTAGTGCCTTTTGCAGTACAAAACGTGTGCCTGGCAATGGTCCTTCGGCCGCATCAACCAAGAGCAGGAAGCCCTCAACCATCTGAAGGGTGCGCTCAACTTCGCCACCAAAGTCCATGTGGCCAGGGGTATCGACGATATTGATCTTTCCTTCAGGCAGCTGGATAGCGGTATTTTTAGCAAGAATGGTAATACCACGCTCACGTTCAATATCGCCAGAGTCCATAACACGCTCATTGGCGTCTACGTCGACACCAAGGGTACCAGACTGTTTTAAAAGCTGGTCTACGAGTGTTGTTTTTCCATGGTCAACGTGGGCTATGATAGCAACGTTTCTGATGTTTAATCGTTGTTTAAAACTCATAATTATACCGCATTACCCTTGCATTGCGCAGAATGGCAGAAGTGCCATGGAACGAGCAAGCTTAATGTTGGAAGAAAGAAGACGTTGGTGGAAGAAGCAATTACCAGAAACACGGGATGGAAGGATTTTGCTTCGTTCCGTCAAAAAGCTTCTGAGTAGATTGATGTTCTTATAATCCAGTGATACTTCTAGTTCAACGTTACCACAGAAGCGACAGTGCTTTGGGTTTAGGTATGCTTGTTTACGGACTTTTTTCTTCAGCAAGCGTGAACTGATGTGTAGTTTATTCTTAGACATGGTATCTATTCCTTTGCTTAAGCCATTTCGCTATCATCTATATCGTTATCATCGCGACCTGAGGACCTTTTTGCGGTGTCAACACTGCTCAAGAGGTTCTCGATCTTGTTATCCTTTAGAAAGTTATCCAAAGATCCTGTTCTGCCCATTTCCATGGCATCTGGCCGCTGGTAGGTTGAAGGAGCATTGGGCGCCAATTTAACGGTAACATTGCGAATAACCGTTTCGTTGCACTTAATCTTGAAGTAGGTATCAAGTTCTTTAAGTGCGGCGGTAAGGCTGCTTGGAGGAAGTTGAAAACGAACGAGTGTGTAAATACCATGGGTATTTTTCTTGATAGGGTAGCACAGTCTGTATTTACCCCATTTGTCAAAGGATTGTAATGTGCCTTTGCCTTCTGTGACGATCTTATCAAAGCTTTTTTCAATAGCTGATAATTCGTCTTCTGTCACCTCTGTACGGGTGAGCAGCAACGTTTCATAACGTAGCATGTAGTGGTTCTCCTAAAAATAGTAATGAATATAACGTTACGTTAAGGAGATAGCTGCCAACAAGGGCTGCTAGCGGAACCTTAAAAATAGTCTTACTAGTTTATAGGAATAAGGGTTTTTTGCAATGCCGGGATGGCTAAAAATTATTTGAACAAGGTACCTGATTCGATGTAGTTTCTAAACTACAATAAGTCATGGGTACAATAAAAATATCAGTTTACAGTTATGAATAAAAGATTAATAGATTACCAAGAGCGATTGATCAAGGAATTGCAAGATCCGGAGGAAGCTATCGCCTACTTGAACGCAGCACTGGTAGATGATGATCCGCGCATGTTTTTGTTAGCGCTGAAAAATGTTATTGAGGCACATAGTGGCATCTCAGACCTTGCTAAGGCGACAAACTTAAATCGCGAAAACCTCTATCGCATGCTCTCCCCAAAGGGGAACCCTAAGTTAACCAGCATAGTGCCGGTGCTTAGCTCTCTGGGCTTGCATCTGGCTGTCCAGGCAAATGACCATAAAAAGTAAGAGAACCTACCGGTTACGATAGGCTCTCTTTAAAATTCTGTATTAATGCCGCAAGCTAACGCTTATTCCTTCAATTATGTCAGCTTCAAGCCTTTGGATATTTTATGAAAAATTAAAGAACTTAGTCAAAAATAAATCTCATTTTTTGATGATCTATTTCTTGGTCATTAGCCTTTTGCGGTTGGCATGATGCCGCCTCTTTTTGGGTCGTTGCCTTTTAGCAATCACTTTTTTGCGTACCACCTTTTTTACAATTTTCTTAGGAGGCACTGCTTTTTTCATAGCCTTTTTGTAAGGAGCTGGCTTTTTAGCAACCGCGGCCTTTTTTATGAGAGCGACCGCCTTTTTAGGAATTATTTTTGCTGGTGGTGCTTGTATGTACTCAATAGCCATGACTGATATATTGTCGCCACTACCACGAGCATAGGCCTCATTACGCAAAGCTCTGGTGAGGCGCAACATGTCAGGATCGCCGCCGCTTGAGCGGTTTGCATTAGGTATTGGTCGACCACCTGTTCGTTGCCATGAATATCTTCTTGCGCCATTGCTTGGCGACTTTAGATCTGCCACTAATTGTGCGGCCTCGTTGTTATCCACCGTGTCCCAAACACCATCACAGCCAAGAATGATGACATCGCCTCGCTGTAGTTGAAACTGAAGAATTTCAGGGGTGGCGATAATAGCTCCTGGTGTTGGACGCTTGAAATTCTTATCACCAAGGGCGCGCGACATAGGCAATCCATTTATGCGTGGCTCTCCGCGAACTAGTAATACTGAGCCCCCTGCGGCCTCTATGCGTGCTCGCTCAGCAGGGCTGTCAGGCTTATGGTCTTGTGTATGGAGCAACAGGTGATTATTACGAATGATCAGTGCGCGAGAATCTCCAGTCCATGCGATATAAGCGGTGGCGCCTTCAATGTATGCGATGACTGCGGTTGTCCCAGCTCCAAGGCTAGATTGTATGGCCGTATCAGTTTGATGAAAGGCATTGATAAGGCTATCGGGTATACTCATGCCTCGATTACGATGTGCGAAGAAAAAATTTTGCAGGTGTGTTGCCGCGTAGGCTGAGGCTTGATCTCCTCCATGACCATCATACAAAGCAAAAAATGCATTAGGTGCCTGTGTACCTTTATTGCGTGCGATCGTGTGTGCATCTTCCATGCTTTCTCGGTCACCCTGGCAGTCACTGATGCCAACACGGACGTATGGGGCCGTTGCGTTGACGTGTGCCGATATAAGGCCAAGGCCCAGGACAATAACCGTTGTTTTTAGAAATGTATTCATAATAACCTCCTTATGATAAATGATGAATAATATTCGATAGTATTCCTTAAAGTTTACTAGAGATTGTGCTACATTGTCAAAAGGGTATATACTGCCGAAATCTATGATTTTACTGACAAAAGACATATTAATACCATATTAAAGGATAGACCTATGGAGCCCGCGAGTATGATTGATACTATTCGTAAAAAACATATCAAATTTATTGTCGTTACTGGCGGTGTCTGTTCATCCATAGGCAAAGGTGTATTGGTTGCATCTATCGGGGTTTTGCTGAAAAAGGCGGGCTACTCGGTGGCAGTCGTCAAGTGGGACCCCTACCTCAATGTTGACCCTGGGACGATGTCTCCCTTAGTGCATGGTGAAGTATTTGTTACCCAAGATGGGGCAGAAACCGACCTTGATTTGGGGCATTATGAGCGTCTTATCGGTATTAATGTTGGGCGCAATTCATCGGTATCATCAGGACAAATTTATCAAGAAGTGTTGACTGCTGAGCGCGAAGGAAAGTTTCTTGGCAAATGTATCCAGTTGGTGCCCCATGTGGTTAATGCAACTAAACAGCGTCTGCTGAATTTTGCATTAGATCAAGAAGCCGATTTTGTGTTGCTAGAAATTGGTGGCACGGTGGGTGATATAGAAGGAGAGGTCTTTCTAGAGGCTGTTCGTCAGCTACGCATAGAGCTTGGTAAGCCTCATCTTATGCACTGTCACTTAAGCTATGTACCCTTGCTAAGCTGGACCGGTGAGGTTAAAACGAAGCCAACACAGCACAGTGTTAGCGAATTAAAGAAGGCAGGTTTGGTGCCTGATGCTTTGTTCCTGCGCGCTGATTGTGACCTTGATGGCCATGTAGTCGACAAGGTATCGATGATGTGTGGGATTGATAAAAATTTTATCTTTCGCGTCTTAACATACGATCCGTTGTATCGCCTTTTTATCGAGCTTGATCAGCAGCAGGTTTGTAAGCGTATTCAAGAGTATTTCGGGTATACATTACAGCGTACTGCCGATCTTTCTGATTGGAAGGCATTTATTGCTGCGATTGATAAAAGTACCGCACCATTACGTATTGGCCTTATCGCCAAATATGTGGGAAGCAATGACCCTTATATTAGCGTGATTGATGCCATTAGATCGGCTGGCTATGCGGTGGGTTATAAGGCAACGGTAGTGGTCATTGAAGCTGAAAAATTGGAGCAGGGCGGTTATGATGCAGATACGCCGACCTGGAAAGAGCTTAAGAGGCTTGATGGCATTGTTATGCCTGGTGGATTTGATAATCGTGGCATTGAGGGTAAAATCTTTGCTGCAAGGTGGGCTCGCGAGCATAATATTCCTTATTTTGGTCTCTGCCTAGGTTTGCAAGTTATGCTTATTGAGTATGCCCGGTCGGTATTGCAGTTAAAAGATGCTAATAGTACTGAATTTGATGATTCGATCAAGTATCCTGTTGTTAATCTTACTTCCCAGCAACAGCGTGTTACCCATAAGGGTGGCACCATGCGGCTTGGATCGTTTCCTTGTGTTATACAAAAAGACACTAAGGCGTATCAGGCATACAAGCAGGAGATGGTGTGGGAGCGCCATCGCCATCGCTATGAACTCAATAATGATTATAGACAAGCCTTTGAGCAGGCTGGGGTCTGTTTTTCAGGGGTATATAAAGATCGCGATCTGATAGAAATTGCTGAGCTTAACGATCATACATTTATGCTTGGGGTACAGTTTCACCCAGAATTTCAATCATCGCCACTACAAATACATCCTCTGTTTAAGGCCTTTATGAAGGCTGCTATTGCTGGAAATAGGCCGTCGCCGATACGTGGCGGCTGAGATAGGGCGGAAAAATCTGTTTGACCGAACGGAGATTTTCCTCTAGAATAGAACAAAATATTTTCACTATTTGCTAAGGATATGGAATCAGCCATGGATATGAATACAGTTTTTTTTCTTAAAAAAGAAGACCGTGCCCCTCGCTGGCATGTGATTGATGCCTCAAACAAGGTTCTCGGTCGTTTGTGTACCGAAGTAGCTGATATTTTGCGCGGCAAAGATAGAGCTTCTTACACCCCACACACCGATGGTGGCGATTATGTGGTTATCACAAATTGCGAAAAAGTTATTTTGACCGGTAATAAGTGGAATGACAAGATTTATTCATCATTTTCTGGTTGGAGAAGTGGATTGAAAGAAGTGCCTGCAAAAGAGCTTCTTGCAAAACATCCAACACACCTTATTCTGCATGGTGTTAAAGGTATGCTTCCTAAAAATAGGCTTAACCGCACCATTCTTAAGAAACTTAAAGTGTATGTTGGCAGTGAGCATCCTCACCGCGCGCAATTAGAAGGTTTTGGAGCATAAGATATCTCTAGGTATCTTTTGACTCCGTATCGTCTAGCAATAGACGTTTAGGGCTGAGTAGTGTAAAAACTCTCAGCCCTTTTTTCATGCTTAAAAAAGGAGAAAAGTAATGTTGACCTTGCGTAATCAGCAAACGCTGAAGCAACCGGTGATCTTTCAGGGAGTTGGGGTGCACAGTGGGATTTCAACTCGTGTGACCGTACATCCTGCCAAGCCTGGGCATGGGATTGTTTTTACCCGAGCGTCCCATCCATCAACCAAAATTATGATTGGCACTATCATCCCTGAGCGCGCCATGCATGCTACGGTTATCAAGGCAGGTGGTTGGGCTCTAAGTACTGTTGAACACCTATTGGCCGCCCTATGGATACTTGGCATTGATAATGCACGCATAGAAGTCGATGGTAACGAGATTCCCATTTTGGATGGCAGCTGCGCGCCGTTTGTTGAAAAATTTTTAGATGTTGGGATGCAGGATCTTGGGTGTGACCGCCAGTATCTGACGCCTCGAGGCACAGTTGCTATTCAGGATGACGCTGGCCGATCGATAGTCATTACGCCAAACTCATCGTCCTTGGGCGTGCCTAGCGATCAAATGAGGGCAATTTCAAGCAAGTCTCAGGGCACAAGCGAATGGCAATTAACTATTGACTATTGTGCTGATTTTAAGCACCCTGGCCTTGGGCCGCCACAATTTCAGGGTGTTATTACGCCGGCATCGTTTATTACTGAGGTGGCGCCAGCCCGTACGTTTGGCTTTTTATCACAGTTGCCATACTTACTTCAGCATGGCCTTGCACAAGGGGCATCGCTTGATAATACCATTGTAATTGTTGATGAGCCATTGAATGCATTGCGTTTTCCCGATGAATGTGTGCGCCATAAAGTGCTAGATTTGCTTGGGGATCTAAGTCTTTTGGGCAAGCAATTGGTGGGCAATGTTGTTGCTCGCCATACCAGCCACCATTTCAACCGCTTAGTGGTTGAGCATTATCTTAAAAACCCTGAACAGTGGGTTATTGTTGATCATTCCTAGTTTGAAGAAAACACACTGACATTAAAAAAGCGGCTACCGCCTTGCAACAGTAGCCGCTTTTTTAATGTCGATATCGTATGATAATGATTTTATTTTGTGATAAGGCTAACAAGCTTATGGTAGATGCTACCTATCGTATCACCAAATAGAGAGGCAATGTCTCGATAAGTTACAAAAACTGCAATCAGCAGGAATAGCACCCACGATGCAATATTAATACCATTACGTAAGCCGTCTGGAAGCTTGCGTCCAATGATCGCTTCGATCGTAACAAATAGAAGTTGGCCGCCGTCCAGTGCGCCTATAGGTAGTAAATTAAGCAAGGCGAGATTGACGCTTATGAGTGCCAAGAAGACAAGTAGGTTGATTATACCATTTTGTGCCGATTTAAAGCTCACAGACATGATCATAAGCGGCCCCCCGGTGCCTTCAAGTGAACACTCGGTAAATAGTCTTTTTACGACCATAGCTGTTTGATGAATGAAATAATTTGTCTTAGTAATACCGGCTTGAATTGCTTGTATAAATGGAAGCCTTTTGTAGGTCATCGGTGGGGCAAAGTAGGCGCCCAATGAGCCAATGGTGGTGCCATGCTCCTGATTAGTGCCAAGTACGATTGAAAGGTGCTCGTGCTCGTGCTTGCGTATAATATCCAAATGCACCGATTTCTCTGGGTGAGACTTTATTTCTGTGAGAAATATCTCGCTAGCATTGTCGTACAAATAGCCTTTGTCATCCAGCAAGGCTTTTTTATTTATACTGATGATGCCATCACCAGCCAGAAGCCCACCTTTTTCAGCTGCGGAGTCTTTAACGGTGTCGGTTACAACCAGAGCCTGTTCCTGTGATGTGCCGACCATAAAGATGCCACACATGACAATATAGGCAAAGATGAGATTAAAAAGAATGCCACCTAACATAACCAATAGCTTTTGCCAATACGGCCTATCACCAAATGCTGTTGGATCGGTTGCCTGCGCAAATTCTTGAGTTCCCTGGCCAACTTCGGCCAATCCAGCAATTTCGCAATAGCCTCCCAGGGGGATGAGAGCTAGGCGAAAATTGGTTGCGCCAATTTTTTTACTAAAAAGTTCTGGTCCAAAGCCGATTGAAAAGGTTGGCGTGTGTATGCCGAAGACTTTGCAGAAGAAAAAATGTCCGAATTCGTGGATTGCTATAAGGCTGCCGAAGCCAACAATTGCCCATACTAGCGGGAGAATTTTGAGTGTTACGAGAGACACAAGATTACACATAGCCATTTTAAAATCCCTTATAATTAAAAAACTACAAAATTTTATATTTTCTCACTATATGCTTGCTAGTATTGCAGAATTTTACCGTTATAGCCATATCTTCGTTTAAATCTCGTCATTAAATTTCTAAAAGAAAAGCAGGTTGCGAGGTGTGCGACGCGCAATTATTGCAAGAAGAAGGCAGGCATACCATAAATTGAATATTTTTACTTGAAAAAAATGTCGAAATCGATAAACTTGGAAAAGTCATTCACAAAATTGGTGCATTAGTGCATGCGCTAAATTCGTAAAATTTGCAATTCTAGCAAGCACGTAAAAAACATGTTTTTACATGATTATGAGCAACTGGACGAGCAAGATGGCAAAAAGAGATTAATAAATAAAGTACTAGTATAACAGATTTTTATTGAGGTGGGACTGTCCGATATGCCAACAATAAATCAACTTGTACGATTTGGTCGTATAAAATCAAAGAATAGAACGAAGTCGCCTGCGTTAAACTCGGCTCCTCAGCGACGAGGTGTGTGCGTACGTGTTTTTACACAAACGCCGAAAAAACCGAACTCAGCGTTGCGTAAAGTTGCGCGGGTAAAATTGACAACAGGCAGGGAAGTCTCTGCATACATTCCAGGTGAAGGCCACAATCTACAAGAACACTCTGTTGTACTGGTGCGTGGTGGAAGGGTAAAGGATTTGCCTGGTGTGCGTTATCATATTGTTCGCGGTACGCTTGACTGTGCCGGTGTGACGGATAGAAAGCAATCGCGATCCCTTTATGGAGCAAAGCGCAAGAAAGGTGCTAAATAATGCCTCGTCGTAAAAAAGTTCTCAAAAGAAGAGATGTTGGCGTTGACGCACGCTTTAGTTCCTTCTTGGTGCAAAAATTTATTAATATTATCATGGAACGCGGCAAAAAAAATATTGCACGCGGGATTGTTTATGAGGCATTTGATATTATTGCCGTAAAGGTCAATGGTGATGACAAGAAGGCTTACGCCTTTTTTGAAAAAGCCATGGAACAAATTAAGCCTTATGTTGAAGTTAAATCTCGTCGTGTAGGTGGTGGTGTATACCAAGTTCCGACCGAGGTTCGAGCTGAGCGTCAGGTGTCATTGACTTTTAGATGGCTTATTGAGGCTGCTAAAAGTCGTTCTGACAAAACAATGGGGAAACGTCTTGCGCAAGAAATTGTGGAAGCTGCCGATGGACATGGTAACGCAGTGAAAAAGAAGAATGACGTGCATCGTATGGCGGAAGCAAATAGAGCCTTCTCGCACTATGCTTGGTAGTGTACGGTAAGGATCAAAGATGAGTACAAACCGGTTAGAACGTTTTAGAAATATTGGTATCGCTGCGCACATCGATGCCGGAAAGACGACGCTTACAGAGCGTATTCTTTTCTATACAGGTGTTTCTCACAAAATTGGTGAAGTTCACGAAGGTGAAGCAACCATGGACTGGATGGAGCAGGAGCGTGAGCGTGGTATTACTATCACTGCGGCCGCAACAACATGTATATGGAATGACTATCAGGTTAACATTATCGACACGCCGGGTCACGTTGACTTTACTATCGAAGTAGAGCGCTCTATGAGGGTTCTAGATGGTGCAGTTGCTGTTTTTGCGGGTGTTGAAGGTGTTGAGCCTCAATCAGAAACAGTTTGGCGTCAAGCTGATAAACATAAAGTTCCTCGTATTGCATTTGTTAACAAATTAGATCGCGTTGGGGCGGATTACTTTGCTGTTGTTGCTGATATCAATAATAAGCTGCATGGTAATGCAATTGCTATGCAAATCCCTATAGGCGAATCAGAAAATTTTAAAGCCATTATAGATGTGCTTACCAACAAGATTGCCTATTTTAGCGAAGACGGTATTACTGATGCCAAAGTCGATTGGCATGATGTGCCCGCTGAATATAGTGATCTTGTTGCCAAGCAGTACACAAAAATTTTGGAAAGCGCTTGTGATTATAACGATGTGCTTGCTGAAAAATACCTAGACGGTAAACCTGTTACCGTTGCTGAAATCAAAAGTGCATTGCGTAAAGGTGTTCTTGAGCAAGCCGTGACACCGGTCTTTGGTGGCGCAGCATTTAAGAACAAGGGCGTGCAGATGCTCCTTGATGGTGTTATAGATTATCTTCCATCGCCACTCGATATTCCTCCGATGCATGGTATTAATCCAGACACTAAGCTTGAAGAGGTTCGTAAGGCTGATGCTGATGGGCCGTTTTGTGCCTTAGCATTTAAAATTATGATCGATCCATTTGTTGGATCATTGACCTTTATACGTGTGTACTCTGGCACGTTAGAGGCCGGATCTTATGTGTACAATGTTTCTAAGGGCAAAAAAGAGCGCGTTAGTCGCCTGCTAAAGATGCATGCCAACAAACGTGAAGAAATTAAATCAGTTTCGGCGGGTGATATTGCCGCAGCGGTTGGTATTAAAGACGTTGTTACCGGTGATACGGTGGCGGATGAAAATCATCCAATAATTCTTGAATCCATCACCGCCCCAGATCCAGTTATTCATATTGCTATCGAACCAAAAGGTAAGGCAGATTATGAAAAAATGGTTATTGGTTTACGTAAATTAATGCAAGAAGACCCTTCGTTTAGATTTAGTTATAACGCAGAGACGAGCCAGACAATTATTTCAGGAATGGGTGAACTTCACCTTGAAATTATTGTGGATCGTTTGCTCAGAGAACATAAAGTAGAATCTAATGTTGGTAAGGCACAAGTAGCCTACAAAGAGACTATTCAGCGCTCTGTCGAGGCTGAAGGTAAGTTTATTCGTCAATCTGGTGGTCATGGCCAATATGGTCACGTATGGCTGAAGCTTGAACCTCGTGGACGTGGCGAAGGCTTTGAATTTGAAAATGACATTACTGGTGGTACAATTCCTCGTGAATTTATTCCCGGTATTGAAAAGGGTGTTGAAGAGGCTTTGACTTCCGGTGTTCTTGCTGGATTCCCAGTAGTTGATGTCAAGGCATCAGTATTTGATGGCTCTTTCCATGATGTTGACTCTTCAGAAATGGCATTTAAGATAGCAGCCTCTATGGCATTTAAAGATGCTTTCATGAAGGCGTCACCCGTGCTTTTAGAGCCAATTATGAAGGTTGAAGTATTAACCCCTGATGAAAACATGGGCGATGTTATGGGAGACCTTAACTCTCGTCGTGGTAGAATTTTGGGAATGGAGGCTCGTAAGGGCGTACAAGTCATAACCGGTGAGGTACCGCTTGCTGAGATGTTTGGTTACTCAACTGAACTACGTTCTTTAACTAAAGGACGAGCAAGTTATTCTATGCAATTTGAAGCATATAGAGAAGTGCCTAAGAATATTCAAGAAGCAATTGTTGGTAAAAAGTAATTAAAATAATACACACGTGAAGGATTAATGATGGCAAAAGGTGTATTTGAGCGTAAAAAACCGCACGTAAATATTGGTACCATTGGACACGTTGACCATGGTAAAACAACCTTGACTGCAGCAATTACCAAGGTTCTTTCTCAGCAAGGTATGGCTGAATTTAAGGCGTATGATCAAATTGATAAATCGCCAGAAGAAAAAGCACGTGGTATTACGATCAACGCAACGCACGTTGAATATGAAACAGCAAATAGACACTATGCACACGTAGACTGTCCCGGCCACGCTGATTATGTTAAAAACATGATCACCGGTGCAGCTCAAATGGATGGTGCAATTCTGGTTGTATCAGCCGCTGATGGACCAATGCCACAAACTCGTGAGCACATCTTGCTTGCGCACCAAGTTGGTGTGCCTGCTATGGTTGTCTTCCTGAATAAAGTGGACATGGTAGACGATGAGAGCATGATTGAGCTTGTAGAAGAAGAAGTGCGTGAATTGCTAACCAAGTATGGTTTTCCTGGTAAGGATATTCCTATTGTACGTGGTTCAGCATTAAAGGCATTACAAGGTGATAAGGGCGATCTTGGCGAACCAGCAATTCTTAAATTGATGGCAGCTGTAGATAGCTATATTCCAACACCAGCACGTGATGTTGATAAACCATTGTTGATGCCTATTGAAGACGTATTCTCCATTTCTGGTCGTGGTACGGTTGTTACAGGTCGTATTGAACGTGGTATTGTTAAGGTCGGCGAAGAAGTTGCGCTTATTGGCTTTAGAGATACGGTAAAAACAGTTGTTACCGGCGTAGAAATGTTTAATAAGGAACTTAAAGAAGGTATGGCTGGTGATAATGTTGGCCTGCTCCTTCGTGGTACTAAAAAAGAAGATGTTGAACGTGGACAGGTTATTGCTGCTCCAGGTTCCATTACGCCACACAAGAAATTCAAAGCCCAGATTCTTGTATTGAAGAAAGATGAAGGAGGTCGCCATAGTCCGTTCTTTACTGGCTATAGACCACAATTCTATTTCAGAACCACTGATGTAACCGGTACTGTAACATTGCCAGCTGGCCGCGAAATGGTTATGCCTGGTGACGATGTTGAAGTGATCGTTGAATTGGTAAGCAAGATTGCTATGGATAAAGAGCTAAAATTCGCAGTGCGTGAAGGTGGTAGAACCATCGGCGCTGGTGTTGTAACGCAGATTATTGAGTAGTTTTTTAACGAATGAGACAATGAAAAAGCAAAAAATACGCTTAACATTAAAATCCTACGACCACCGTTTGTTGGATAATGCAGTAAGACAAATTGTAATGACGGTTAAAAGAACAGGTTCCCAACTGGTGGGGCCTGTTCCTCTGCCTAATCGGAAGAAGGTATTTACCGTGTTACGATCCCCTCACGTTGATAAAAAATCACGTGAGCAATTTGAAGTGATAACTCACAAGAGAATTTTGGATATTGTTTCTCCTGCAGAACAAACAATGGATGCGCTGATGAAGCTGAATATTTCGGCCGGTGTTGATGTTGAAATTAAGTAAAATTGCGTAAGTTGAGGCTGCAATGTTAAACAATATATTAGGAAAAAAAATTGGAATGACGCAGCTGTTTGATAAAAACGGCAATGTTGTTCCTGTCACTGTAGTGAACATCAATAATTGGGTTGTAACACAGATTAAGACATCAGAAAAAGATGGGTATACGTCATTACAACTGGGCCTATTGAAAAATAAGTATCAGGATCAAACATTCTCTAATGAGTGGCTTGGTGCTAAACAAGATCATTTTCTTCATCTGAAAGAAGTTCATACAGGTGCTCCTGCTGATTATTCTGTAGGACAACCGGTAAGCATTACAACTGTTGCATTACAGGAAGGCGACGTGGTTTCCGTTACCGGTCAGTGTAAAGGACTTGGTTTTCAGGGCGTGGTAAAGCGATGGGGCTTTAGTGGTGGCCCGTCCTCTCACGGCTCAAAGTTTCATCGTAAGCCAGGATCTGGTGGGCATTTACGCCGCCAAGGTGAAGTTATTAAAGGCAAGCGATTTCCTGGTCATGCAGGAACTGAACAGATTACGGTTAAGGGATTAAAGATTATCCGTATTGATCGTGAAGCTGGCTGCCTTTTTATTAAAGGTGCGATCCCTGGTAAAAAAGACACATTGATTGCTATCAAAAAACAAGGGATCTAGCCATGATTGCTATTCAGTTATATGATAAACAGGGAAGTTCTGCCCAAACTTTACAAATTGCTACCGAGATTGTGCGCAAAGAGGAAAGTCCAAGAACATTTGCGTGTGCTATTCGAGTTCATGCTCAAAATTGGCGACAAGGCACTGTTGCTTGTAAGTCTCGTGGTGAGTTAGCGTTTTCTAACAAAAAACCGTGGAGACAAAAAGGAACAGGACGTGCTCGTGTCAGTTCCATTAGATCGCCATTGTGGAGAAAAGGTGGTATCATTTTTGGTCCACAACCACGGGTTCGTCAGTTGGCAGTAAATGCACAACAGAAGCGTCTTGTGTTTAATAATCTTTTCTTCTCAATGCTTGATAACAAAGCAATTAATTGTATTGATTTTGAAGTGACTGGTACTGCTCCGACAACAAAAGCTGCAAGGCAAGCGTTATCTGGTGCCGGTTTTGAAAATAAAAAGATAGTACTTTTTTTATCATATAATGATGTACTTGCCTTTGCTTCCTTTCGAAATCTTCCCAATGTAATGATTTTATTGTTTGACGAGCCCAATGCGTATCATTTAAGTAATTGTGAAGCATGGGTTTTTCTGAGAAAAGATGCAGATTCCTTTAAAGAGATGGTTGCGCAATGGAACTAAAAAGTTATGACATTATCAAGCGTCCGCGTGTGACTACTAAAAGTATCGATTTATATAGAAAATTGGGAAAATACACATTTGATGTGCACCAAAAAGCTAATAAAGTGATGGTACGTGAAGCTGTAGAAAAGCTGTGGAATGTTAAGGTTGAAAAAGTATGCATTGTCAACGTCGCCGGTAAGACAAAGACTTTTAATCGTAAGCAGTATGCAATGTCAGATTTAAAAAAGGCCATTGTTACGCTTAAGCAAGGTTATAAAGTAGAAATTCCAGGCATGTTTGAGAATGTTATGAGTGAAAAAATGCCACATGAACAGATGGAAGCTAAGGAGTAACTATGGCGATTGTAACACGAAAGCCGCGGAATCCATCTTTGCGATTTCAACAATATATTGTATATGAAGATTTGACGAAGAAAGCGCCAGAAAAAAGCTTAACAGCGCCGTTAAAAAAGACTGGTGGTCGTAATGCATATGGAAGAATTACGTCACGTCATCGTGGTGGTGGTGCGAAAAAGCTTTATCGAATCATAGATTTTAAACGTAGCAGCAGGGACGTGATTGGTACTGTGGTCGCATTTGAATACGATCCTAATAGAAATCTTCCTATTGCTTTGATTAATTATATCAATGGCGCAAAGGCGTACATGCTAAAACCAGAAGGACTTAAGGTTGGTGATAAGGTTTTTGCAAGCGAAAAGGCTGAAGCAAAACTTGGTAATTGCCTACCATTAAGAAGTATTCCTATTGGTTTTTTCATACATAATGTAGAATTGTACCCTGGTCAGGGCGGAAAATTTGCTCGTAGTGCTGGTTCTGCAGTGCAGCTTGTAAACAGAGAAAATAATTTGGCTATTTTGAAAATGCCATCAGGTGAATTAAGAACAGTCAATGATGCCAACTGGGCAACGGTTGGAACGCTTTCTAATGCTGATTATCGTAATATGGTAATTGGTAAAGCTGGTCGTACGCGTCGTATGGGCATTAGACCTACAGTGCGTGGTATGGCCATGAATCCAATAGATCACCCACATGGTGGCGGCGAAGGTAGATCTAAGTCTGGTTCCCATCCCGTGTCGCCATGGGGTAAGGGTTGTAAGGGTACTAGAACAAGGCGTAAAAAGAGCTCGTCCTCCGCTATTTTGAAGCGTAGAAAATAAATAAGGAAGACTGATGTCACGATCTTTATATAAAGGCCCTTATGTTGATCAAACACTTGCTGACAAAGTAGCAAAGGTACGATCTTCTAGTAAGCGAGAAGTGATTAAGACGTATAAGCGAGCGAGTATGATTACTCCCGAGTTTGTAGGCCTTACTATTGCGATTCACAATGGCAATAAATTTGTGTCACTTTTTGTTACGGAAAATATGGTTGGGCATAAACTTGGTGAATTTTCACCAACTAGAACATTTAGAGCGCATAGTGGACAGCGTAAGGCAGAAAAACCTTAATGAATTATTCTCTGCGTCTCTTCCACTGTGAAAATACAGTGTGTTTAGTGTATACGTGGTATACACGATTGAGTTGTTTTTTGTTATACTTAATTCCAGTTCAGGTTGCATCATGCTAGCAAGAGCGATAAGTAAGTATATTCGTATTTCACCGTTTAAGCTTCGTCCTTATGCGGACGTCATTAGAGGGTATCCCCTCGATAAGGCGTATGCATGGTTGAAGACTTGTGCAGTCAAGCGCGCTCGGCCTATGTTAAAGGCGCTTGTTTCAGCATACGCAAATGCCCGTGTCAAGAATCCTGCTATTGATTCTATGGCTCAGGTAGTTGTGAAAGAAGTACGAATTGATCAAGGGCCGGTTGTTAAATATTTTAAGCCTTCCGCTCAAGGAAGGGCTGCTTCTCAACGTAAGCGTATGAGTCATATTACGATTGCCGTTGATATAAAGCAGTAATAGGTTATGTTGAGTAGATTATAAAGGTGCAGCGTGGGACAAAAGGTACATCCTATAGGCTTTAGATTAGGTCTATTTGAAGATTGGCAAGCTCATTGGTTTGCAAAAAAAAGTTATGGTACAGAGGTAATTGAAGACTTTCAAATTCGCGCGTTTTTGAAGGGTCGTTTGAATATGTCTGACGTGGCACGTATTGTTATTGACAAGGCTGTCGATAATATTCGTATTACTGTTCACACTTCTCGTCCTGGTATGATTATTGGTAAAAAAGGGCAAGGGATTGAGCAAATCAAGGCTGATCTGTACAAGAGATTCAAGAAAAACGTTGAAGTCTCAGTGCAAGAAGTAAGAACGCCAGACACCAATGCTCATTTAGTGGCGAGAAGTATTACTGATCAGCTTGAAAAGCGCGTAAGCTATAAGCGCTTGATGAGAAAAGCTGGTTATGCAGCAATGAAAAGTGGTGCCAAAGGTATTAAGATCTGTGTCTCTGGTCGTATCGGAGGAGCAGAAATTGCTCGTGTTGAGTGGCTAAGGCTTGGCTCAATTCCTTTGCATACACTACGTGCTAATATTGATTATGCCTTGACTGAAGCACTGACTACGTACGGTTTGATTGGTGTGAAGGTGTGGATCTGCAAAGGTGAATATAACACCGGAACTACAGCAAAGGGATAAGCCATGCTAATGCCAAAAAAAACTAAGTATAGAAAAGTACATAAAGGTACACTAGCTGGCCGTTCCAAAGGAGCAAGAACTGTTGCCTTTGGTGATTATGGCCTGGTAGCTGTTGAGCCTTCACGCGTTACTGCTCGTCAAATCGAGTCGGTTCGTGTGACTATCAACAGAAAAATAAAAAAGGTCGGCAAGTCCTTTCTTCGCATGTTCCCTGACAAACCAGTTACCAAAAAACCAGCAGAAACGCGGATGGGTAAGGGTAAGGGAAATCCTGAGTTTTGGGTTGCTGTTGTTAAACGTGGACGTGTGATACTAGAACTCGGTGGTGGGCTTAGTAAAGAAGAGGCAAAAGCTATTCTTACTGCCGCTGCATATAAGCTTCCTATGAAGACAAAATTTGTCTGTAAGGAAGATTATAATTTGGAGGTGGCGTTGCAGGTTCAGGGTGGTCTCAACCAAGATGGTGCTGTATGATGACAAAAGATGAATTGAAAAAACTTGACATAGCTGCCCTTGAGCGTGAAGTTGAATCTCTTAAAGAAGAGCAATTTAAGTTAAAATTTTCAGTGGTAACAGGGCAAATAAAGGATAGCTCTCAATTTAAAAAGTTGCGTGCTACCATTGCAAGATCATTAACATTTTTGCGCGAAAAACAATCTGTGCAAAATAACAACGAAAACGCTTAAGTTAGAGATGAGGCATATACATGATTGCGCAAAAAGCTGATCAGATAAAAACGGAAACAGTTTCCAGGAAGCTTGTCGGAGAAGTTGTCTCTGATAAAATGGAAAAAACAGTTGTAGTTAAGATAGTTCGGACATTGAGACACCCACTTTACGGCAAAGTTGTTCGTCGCCATAAAAAGTATAGCGTGCACGATGATGCAAATACGGCAAAAGTTGGCGATCTTGTTGAAATCAGGGAATGCAGGCCAATGTCAAAGACAAAATATATGACATTGGTGCGCGTTGTTCCAAAACATTAGATGAGGATGCAAGATGGTACAAGAACGTACAATGCTTGAGGTTGCGGATAATTCTGGCGCTAAAAAAGTACAAGTTATTCGTGTCTCCGGTAGCACAAGGAAGCGTTATGCGTATCTTGGTGATATCGTTAAGGTTACGGTGAAAAAAGCTATACCTGGTGGTATTGTTAAGAAGAGTGACGTATACAATGCAGTTGTTGTAAGGACATGCAAAGAGTATGGACGTCCTGATGGTAGCTATATCCGTTTTGATGATAATGCTGCTGTGCTGCTTGACAAGGAAAACCAGCCCGTAGGAACACGTATTTTTGGTCCAGTTGCTCGTGAATTAAAAGTCGCTGGGTATTCAAAGATAATTTCATTAGCACCAGAAGTGCTGTAAAATGGAATTGAGGAAATAGGTTATGTTAGCGCGTGTAAAAAAGAATGATACAGTTATTCTCCTTTCGGGGAAAGACAAGGGAAGGCAAGGATTAGTTCTTGCTGTGTACCCACAAGAAGATCAGGTGCTGGTTAAGGATGTTGCAGTTGTAACGCGTCATGCCAAACCTACTCGATCAGGGCAGAAGGGTTCTATTGTTAAAGAAGAGCGCCCTGTCCCACTGGCGAAAGTAATGCCAGTATGTTCTTCTTGTAAAAAACCGTGTCGCGTACAGACAAAGATGTCTGAAGCTGGTAAAATAAGAATTTGTAATCGCTGCAAAGAAGCGTTCTAAGATAGACAGGTTGCGCTTTATGAAATCACGTTTAGAGGATATTTACAAAACGACAGTACGCGCTGAGCTTTTTAAAGAGCTTGGCCTACAAAATATTATGCAGGTTCCTCGTATTAATAAAATTGTGCTTAATGTTGGTGTTAAAGAAGCGGTAAGCGATTCCAAGGCTGTAGTAATGGTCAAAGAAATTCTTGACCAAATTGCGGGCCAATCATCAGCTAAATCTTTGGCAAAAAAATCAATAGCGAGTTTTAAATTGCGCCAAGGTATGCCAATCGGTGTAATGGTTACATTGAGAAAGTCAAATATGTACCATTTCTTGGATAAGCTTATTAACATTGTTTTGCCTGCTGTGCGTGACTTTCAAGGGGTAAGACCTACCTTTGATGGTAACGGCGGCTACAATATTGGTATTAAGGACTGGATGGTTTTCCCTGAGGTTGATTATGATAAGGTTGACAGAACACGCGGGATGAACATCACTATCCATACATCGGCAGAAAAGGATGAGCATGCTTATGCACTGCTTAAGAAATTTAAGATGCCGTTCCAACAAGATCAAAAACGTTAGTAGGTAGATAAAGGTAGGACATGGCTAAAAGATCTATGATAGAAAAATCAAAACGGACTCCCAAATTTTCTACGCGTGTTAGAAATCGTTGTAAGTTGTGTGGTCGTCCACGCGGTTATATGAGATTTTTTGCAATGTGTAGAATTTGTGTGAGAAAGTTTGCGCTAGAAGGCTTGTTGCCCGGCGTTAGAAAAGCAAGCTGGTAATTGACGGAGAAGCGACTATGTCAGTTGATACGATTGGTAATTTTCTTACGGTTATACGAAATGGGCTCATGGTTGGCAAACGTTCAGTTACCATACAGCATTCCAATATAAAAGAAGAAATTACAAAGGTACTTAAGGAAGAGGGTTTTGTTAAAGACTTTAAAACAACCCAAAAAGATAACAAAACATTCTTAACGGTATCATTAAAATATGTTAGTGGCGAAGCAGTAATTCATGAAATTACACGCATTAGCACGCCAGGTAGACGGCATTTTGAGAGACTCAATAGCATAACTCCTGTTATTGGTGATCTTGGTATTTCAATCCTTACAACCAGCCGGGGTGTTTTGAGTCATCGCGACGCAAAGCGACTAAGTGTTGGTGGTGAGGTAATCTGTCACGTTTGGTAATAAAAGGTTAAACCTCATAAGGTAACTTACATGTCGAAAATTGGAAAAAGACCAATACCACTTACTTCTGCAAAGGTACAAGTTGAAAATAACCTTGTTACCATTACTGGACCAAAGGCAACATTTAAACATGAATTGCCACTGGGAATTGGTGCATTGTTAGAAGACAAGTTGCTTTGCATTAGTGCAGCAGATAGCACATCACGCAGACTTCGAACGCTTTGGGGTTTGCACCGTGCATTACTTGCTAACAAAGTTAAGGGAGCTGAGATAGGTTTTGAGAAGAGGCTTATTATTGTTGGCCTTGGATTCAAAGCACAATTGGCGGGTAAAAAAGTTACACTCACCTTGGGCTATACACATAAAATTGATTATGAGCTGCCAAACGAGGTAACGATTGAGATTGACAAAACAGGTCAGATGCTTACCGTACGTTCTGTTGACAAGTTTGTGCTTGGTAATGTATGTGATGCGATCCGTGCTTTCCGCCCACCAGAACCATATAAGGGTACCGGAATCATACGTGAAGGCGAAGTAGTTCGTCGTAAAGCTGGTAAAACCAAGTCTAGTTAATTAGGTACAATGCACCTTTGATTGAAGGAATTTCCGGTGAGTCTATTAAAGAAACTGACATTACAAAGAAGAAGAAGAACGTTGCGGGTGCGCGGTCGGCAGTTAAGCCGTCGCGAGAAGTTGCGTATTTCTGTGTTTAGAAGTTTAGACCATATTTATGCGCAAATTATTGATGATGTTGCTCATGCGACCATCGCAAGTTTTTCTTCACGTAATTTGAAGGATATGAGCGTATCAAAAAAAGACCAGGCGAAACAGGTTGGTCTGGAGCTTGGTAAGTTAGCAGCTGCTAAAAATGTGCAAGATGTTTTTCTTGATCGCGGTAAGTATCGTTATCATGGAAGGGTGCAAGCACTCGCTGATGGATTACGTGAATCTGGCCTAAAGTTATAAAATAATTTTAAGGTAATGAATTAAATTCAACTAGGATGTGAAAATGACAGAAGAAAAAGTAAGAAAAGCGCCAGCAGGAAGATCCTCTTCTCAGCAACAACAATCAGTAGAGGATTTTGCTGAATCAGTACTTAGTGTACGTCGTGTGGCAAAGGTAATAAGAGGCGGTAGACGTTTTGCATTTTCTGCGCTTGTTGTTGTTGGTGATAGAAAAGGCAGTGTTGGTATTGCACTTGGCAAAAGCCGAGATGTTGCATCTGCAATTTCAAAAGCATTAAAAAAAGCTCGTAAGCATATGGTGTTAGTGCCGCTTTACAAAACCACAGTGCCATATACAGTACAGGGTAAGCATTCAGCTAGTAAGGTGCTTATTCGCTCTGCAGCTAAAGGTACTGGTCTCATTGCTGGTGGTGCTGTGCGTGCAGTGATGGAAGCATTGGGTGTGCGCGATGTTCTTTCAAAGGTTATTGGTGCATCAAATCCGCACAATGCGGTTAAGGCGACAATGAAGGCCCTTGGAAAGCTTCGTTCTGCACAACATATTGCGCAACTAAGAGGTAAAACTGTTAAAGAAATTATTGGGAACAACGATGCTGCGGCTTAATGAATTAGAAAAACTTACGAAAAAAAGAAAAAGAGTTGGACGTGGTGGTAAACGCGGTCGGTACTCTGGCCACGGTAGAGGAGGCCAAAAATCGCGTACAGGTTCTTCCAGTGAGTTGCGTGCCTCATTTGAAGGTGGGCAAATGCCGCTTATTAGACGAGTACCTCGTCGAGGCTTTACTAATGTTTTTAAGATCGAGTATAAGGTGGTTAACCTGCAAGAATTAGAAACAAAGTTCTCCAATGGTGATACAGTAAACCAAGAGTCTTTACGTCAAAAAGGCATCGTTAAAGGTGACAGAAATTGTCGTATTAAGGTCTTGGGTACAGGAACGTTAACCAAGAAATTGGTAGTGACAATTAGTGCAATTAGTGCAACAGCATCTCAAGCAATACAGAATGCTGGAGGCTCCGTACAGCTTTTATAGGAGATAAGCAGTGGTAGTGTTACTCCATAATTTGAAAAATATATTTTTAGTAGCTGAATTGCGTAAGAAGCTCGCATTTACGCTGGGCATCTTTGCAGTGTATCGCTTTGGTGCACATGTGCCGATTCCTGGTATTGATTTGCAGGCTTTGAGTGCGCTTTTTAGTACAAAATTCGCCGGAAGCGGTTTTTTTTCGTACCTAGATCTTCTTTCTGGGGGCGCATTACATAGATTGGCGATTTTTTCGTTGGCTATGCAACCGTATATCAGTGCGTCTATTATGATGCAAGTGTTGACTATCGCTGTACCAAGTTTGGAGGCGCTTTCTAAAGAAGGAGAGTACGGCAGGCGTATTATTAACAAATACACTCGCTATTTAACGCTGGTTGTGAGCGCAATGCAAGCATTTGGTATGGTGATGTATTTTGAACGTACTCCCGGTATTGTCCTTACACCAGGGTGGGGCTTTAGGCTCTCTGCCGTATTAATATTGAGCGTTGGTTCGCTTTTTGTTATGTGGATGGGAGAGCAGATTAACAGCTATGGCCTTGGTAATGGTAGTTCGATGATTATTTTTGCCGGTATTGTGTCGGGATTGCCTGGAGCAATAATTAATATTGCCCAAAACGTGCACCTGGGGCAGACTGACCCGTTAAAGGTGATATTGCTAGTTTTGGTAACCATAGCATTTATTTTGAGCATTATCTTTTTGGAGCGTGGTGAGCGAAAAGTGCCAGTGCAATACGCAAAGCGTGTTGTTGGTCAGAAAGTATACGGCGGACAAAGTTCATATATTCCGCTTAAGCTCAATCCTGCAAATGTTGTGCCGGTGATTTTCTCAGGAGCTGTATTGACCATGCCATTGACGTTAGTAGGTTTGATTGCCGCCCGTTGGCCATCAATCTATCAAACGGTAATGAATTGGTTTGGTTATGAGGGATTGCTCTACAATGTTTTTAATGCTGGACTTATTGTGTTTTTTGCTTATTTTTATACAGCTATTATTTTTAATCCGGTTGAACTTGCGGACAATATTCGTAAATCTGGCGGTTTTGTTCCTGGTATTCGACCAGGGAAGAAGACTGCTGAATTTTTTGACTATTTATTAACGCGCGTTGGCTTTCCCGGAGCTTTGTATTTGGCGACTCTTGCAATTTTGCCAGCAGTTTTAAAGGCGGTCATTAACTTTCCAGTTATGTTTAGCGGGATAAGTTTATTGATTGTGATTGGTGTTGCACTTGATACATCTGCTCAATTAGAGTCTCATCTTATTGAGCGTCGTTATGAGGGCTTTTTAAGTACAGGACGCCTTAAGGGGCGCTACGCTCGTTAAAAATTTAAGAGGCTAGAAAATAATATATTATGGAACAACAAAAAAAGGCGCGCACGATTTTCTCTTTTTTTGGCCCTCCAGGCTCAGGAAAAGGTACGTTGGCACAACGGCTTGTTCAAGAAAAAAACTTTCAGATGCTTTCGACAGGTAACCTCTGTCGAAAGCATGTTGCCCTGGGTACGGCGTTTGGTAAGACCTTGGATCATTATTTAAGCAATGGGCAATTAATTCCTGATGCTCTTATTACTGAGATGGTAATTGATTGGTTGCAGTCTCAGCCTCAGGGCGCTGAAGCGATTATTTTAGATGGTTTTCCGCGTACACAGGAACAGGCGACACAATTTTTAGCATTTTTACAGTCAAAGCCGCACCTGTATATTTTTAAGGTTGTTGTTGTTGATTTGCCTGATGATGATATTGTTAAGCGACTCTCCGATCGAGTTGTTTGTGGTAATAAAAATTGTCAGGTTACGTATAGCATAAGCTCAAAATTAACAAATTGTACTTATTGCGGTGCCGATTTGATCAAACGTGATGACGATCGCGAGGCGGTTGTGCGTGCTCGATTAGTACAGTATCCTATTTACAGAGATGCTCTTTTAAATTTTTATAGAACCCATGGACAGATAATTGATTATTTACAAGTGCAAGGTCTTACGCCAGAGCAAGTGTACGAGCAATTTGAATTGCTGATTGACAGGGCATGCGTATAAATGGAAAAAATTATCATTAAAAATAAGATGGCGATAGATAAAATGCGTGTGGCGGGTAATACATTAGCACGCCTTATGCATGAAATTGAATCGATGGTTCAACCGGGCATAAGTACGTATGAACTTGATGATTTTTTCGAAAAGCGCATGCTCCAAGAAGGATTAATGCCAGTTTGTAAGGGTTATGCTGGATATAAACACGCAACATTAATATCAGTCAATGATGTTGTTGTGCATGGTATTCCCTCAAAAGAAATTATTTTAAAATCTGGAGATTTTGTTAAAATAGACGTTGTTGGAGCATATAAAAGTTATTGCGCTGATATGGCAAGAGGCTTTTTCGTGGATGAAGTCTCTGATACGGTAAAGCGTTTAGCCACTACAGCGCAACGTGCTCTTGATGCGGCTATTAGCAAAATTGCTCCAGGCGTGAAGCTGTTTGATATTTCGTATAGCATTCAACAGATTGTTGAGCATGAGGGCTTTGGTATTGTGCGTGATTTTGCGGGTCATGGCATTGGCAAGGCTATTCATGAAGGGCCAACTATTCCAAATTATGGGCAAGCTGGTAGAGGTATTCCCCTGCAGGTGGGAATGACGCTGGCTATTGAGCCAATGATTACGGAAAAAAGTTATAAAATACGTATTATGCCAGACGGATGGACAGCAAAAACCATCGATGGGGGACTTGCGGCCCATGTTGAGGATACAATAGTGGTAACTGCAACAGGTGCTGAAGTATTGACAAGGCTCAGCGGCCAATGAGGTCGGGAAGAAAGTTATTATGAAAAAAAAAGATGATGTAATTGTGATGGATGGTGTGGTAGAAAAAGCGTTACCAAATGCCATGTTTCAAGTGCGTCTTGCTGAAAGTGAACATGTAGTACTTGCACACGTATCGGGTAAGATGCGTATGCACTATATAAAATTACTGCCGGGCGATAGGGTTGCCGTTGAATTGTCACCATACGATTTGACCAAGGGTAGGATTACATCCCGTTATAAGACATAACGTTGTAATTATAGAGAATTAGTAGTTTAAAAATAGCATTAGCTTACCAGTATTATATTTATGAGAAGATTATGAAAGTTCGAACATCAGTTAAGCCTGTGTGTGATAATTGTAAAATTATTCGTCGTGCGGGTGTTGTGCGTGTAATCTGCGAAAAAAGTCCAAAGCATAAGCAGCGTCAAGGCTAAGTACGTGTTAGGCTTTACAGACATAAACGTAAATGCGTTATAAGAAAAATTAAAGGGGCTGTTAATGGCACGTATAGAAGGTGTTTTACTACCAAGCGAAAAACGAGTTGAATACGGATTAACCTATTTATTTGGTATAGGTCTTACTCGTTCACGTGAAATTTTGTCGCATACAGGCGTTAGTCCTGATATTCGCATTAAAAATTTATCGCATGAGCAGGTTGCGGCGATTCAAAAATGTATAAATCAGACATTTAAAGTTGAAGGTGAGTTACGTAAAGAAATTACGCTCAACATTAAACGTCTTCAAGAAATTGGCTGTTATCGAGGTACTCGCCATAAGCGCTCGTTGCCGGTGCGTGGTCAGCGTACTAAAACCAATGCACGTACACGTAAGGGTCCTCGTAAAGCAGGAAGTACTGTTGCTAATAAGAAGACGGTAAGCAAGAAATAACAATTGTAATGCGCAAGGGTGATTGTGGCCTATAAGAAAAGTAAGAAAAAACAACATAAAAATGTTGAGTCCGTTGTTGCTCACGTTTCGTCTACCTTCAATAATACCATGGTGACTATCACCACTACAGATGGTGATGTGTTAATGCGTGGCAGTGCTGGTGCATTAGGATACAAAGGTACCCGTAAAGGCACGCCATATGCTGCGACGCAAATCGCTAACAAGCTTGCCAAGGAACTGGTTGGCATGGGAGCTCGTATGGTTGAGGTGAATATGCAAGGTCCTGGATCAGGAAGAGATTCTGTTGTAAGAGCTCTCCAGTCATCAGGATTGGGTATTAGTACATTGCGTGATGTAACTCCTATCCCTCATAATGGTTGTCGCGCGCCTAAAAAACGCCGTGTGTAAGTATTCATTCACAAATGATGAATTGTTGAGCAATAGAATGTTGATAACTGATTTAAGGAAGTCCTATGGCAACGTGTAGTCAATGCCGACAAGCAGGAGAAAAGCTGTATCTTAAAGGAGCAAAATGTCGCTCCCCAAAGTGTACACTTGAAAAACGCCAAACCACGCCGGGCCAACATGGCAAGCGTTCTGGTACCAAGAAGCTCTCTGAGTTTGGAAAGCAGCTTAAAGAAAAGCAAAAAGTTAAATTGATGTATGGCGTATTAGAAAAGCAATTCCGTCGTTTCTTCACCGTTGCATCTAAGCAACACGGTGTAACTGGCGAAAATATGCTTACTCTCTTAGAGCGTCGCCTTGATAACGTTATTTTTCGTCTAAAAATGGCAGTCTCTCGTGTACAGTCTCGTCAGATGATCGTACATGGTCACATTACGATTAATGGTGCTAAGGTTGATAAACCATCCTATCTGGTTGCAGAGGGTGATATCGTTGCGTTGACTGAAAATACACTCAATAACAAAGTATTTGTTGAGAATATTGTCGATAAGCGCATGAGTATGGGTATCAAGGTTCCAGAGTGGTTGGAGCTACAAAAGAAAGAACGTCGTGGTATAGTGACACGCTTGCCACTACGAGCAGATATTACAACACCAATCGAAGAACATTTAATTGTTGAGTTGTATTCTAAATAGTAGATAGACACAGGTTGATACGGTAGCATGGCCGTTTTTAATAGGCCATGCGGTTGATTGTTTTGTTTTAGAGGATGGATGCAGAAAATGAATTATAGGCCCTTGATCATTCCCAAGGTACAGTGGGATACAAAGGTTGGCACGAGTACGTATGGAGAATTGATCGTTCAACCGTTAGAGCCAGGATTTGGCATCACTTTGGGTAATGCGTTAAGACGGGTTATGCTATCATCAATTGAGGGCTCGGCTGTAACCTCTGTTATTATCAAAGGCGTTAATAACGAATTTTCAGCATTAAAAGGTGTTGAAGAAGACACCTTGCATGTGCTGCTCAATATTAAAAATATTGTCGTTAAAAATAGCACTGGTATGCCAGGCAAGATGTATCTGTCTAAAAAAGGAGCCGGTCCTGTGACGGTGGCTGATATTCAGACTGATGAGCATTTGACTGTTGTGAACAAAGAACACGTTCTAGCTCATTTGGCAGTTGATGGTGACTTTAACATCGAGTTCTTCGTTGAAACGGGACGTGGTTACCAAGCGGCCCAATGGCCTCAGGGTGAATCCTTGCAGGCTGACGGCAAAATTTACTTGGATGCAATGTTCTCACCGGTAAAGCGTGTCGAATATCATATTGAGTTGGCACGTGTTGGTGAGCGATTTGATTGTGACAAGTTGGTTATGCGTATCTATACCAATGGTTCAGCAGGATCAAACGACGTTGTGCATTATGCAACGTCCGTGTTGCGTACGCAGCTGGAGCTTTGTCTTTTTGCCAAAGAGATACCTTTTAACGAAATATCTGAGCTGTCTCATGACAAGATTGATAAAGAAATCAAGGTTGATGGCGAAAGCCCAACTAAAGGATTGCCGGTCGATCTGTTCCTAAAGCCAATTGATGAACTAGAATTTTCTGTTCGTGCGCATAATTGTCTTATTGGTGCAGGCATCAAACGTGTTATTGATTTGGTCAATATGACTGAAGAAGATATTCTTAAGATTAAAAACTTTGGTCGTAAATCATTGCGCGAAGTGAAAGAAATTCTTTCGGCCTTTGGGTTATACCTTGGCATGAACGTTAAAGAATTAGATTTGAAAAAAGCAATTAAAGAACAAGAAAAGAAAGCGGCTGCTTAATAGCGCTGCATAAGGATGGTGATTAATCATGATGCACCAAAATGGCAGAAAAAAATTAAATATGAAATCAGCCCATCGTCGGGCCATGCTGAGAAATCAGACTATACATTTAATCAAGTATGGTTTTTTGCAAACAACAAAGGCACGTGCAAAAGAAGTGCAACGTCTTGCTGAAAAGATGGTTACTATTGCGCGTGTAGGCTATGACTTTAATACGATTCGTCGTGTTAAACAAGAGCTTCCTTACGATGATGCAGCAGTAGTTAAGCTACTTAAAGAAATTGCACCAAAGTATGTTGGCAGACCAGGTGGATACACACGTGTTATCCCGCTGGGTAAGCGCGTCAGTGATACTGCTACCATCGCTCGTCTTGAGTGGGTGTAAAAAGCACATTACTTTTCGTTGAAATAAGTTTGAAGGGCGCTTGTAATTAATATAATTACAAGCGCCCTTTTTTCATTGATGTAAAGGAGACGTGTAGCTTCTACGCAGCACTTTTAAGCTTGTAATCAAGGCATTGCATAACCAAGTATTTTACCAGGTGCTCGGCAACCTCTTCAGTGATTTCAAGCTTCTCGCTTCGTGCATGATAGACTGTGTGGAGCCAATCAAACGTTGTATGAAAACGTACAGGGATACAAATTTTATATTTCCACCAATGCTTGGCCATATCGCTCAAAATCATTGTATAGGTCCATTCATGATCCTGTGCCCATTCGGTTAATATTTTATAGACAATGGGAGAGCAAAAGCTGAAGGCTGTCATCCAGATGGTACCAAATAGGCTATCATACTGCTTTTTAAGCCGCTCAATATTTTCAATATTGGTATTTATCTGCGCCAGACTTCGCAGGTCACGCTCAAGTGGCGGCTGCGTGCGAAGCTCGTCTGGTAGATGTTGATTTGTGGTATCACGCATCTTCATGTAGTGGGGAGCAATCTTTTTACAATACTGATTGAGGTCATAGATCCTTTCCAAGCAGGTAATCTCATTTTGTACATAGGGCAGCTGCCACACCAATGCAATGATCACGTATGTCATAGTCAGGCTTATTGTCATTGACACAACAGATCGCGCAACCATACGCATCTGCTTATACATAGGACCCTGCTGGGCGAGCAGTCTATCTGGGTCCAAATGTTCTTCTAAAAATTCATAACGATAGCGCTCGCGAGACAAAGGTGCACTGTTAGATTCTTTAGCATCGCCCAGGCAGCACATGAATACACTAAGAAAGCAACTGCATATACTAAGCCATTTCATGATATCAACCTCCTTGCATTGGAAAAATAAATCATCGTGCTATGCTAAACATAACCACCGTCATTATAGTATAAACATTAGCCCAAAAAAAGGAGCTTGTTAAGAATGGTAATGAAACAATATGCACACGGTATCATTGTAGGGCTGTCACTGGCAACTAGTACAATTTTTGCTGTCACCACCAAGCATGAATGTGAAGTCTTTGGCAAATGGCATCTTTGGCAACAGGTATTTGAGCATAAAAATATCGCCCAGCTTGCTGACACATTAACGGATGATAGTGCTGCTCATCGCATCAAAAATCAGTATGAGCACTATCGCACATCGCTGGGACCAGTTATCCCGTTCCTATCTAAACTGAGCAATCAGAGCATCAGCACCAGTGGCTATCAATTTCAAACACCGCTGGATGCAGAAGTGAAGAACAATTTTTCAATGCTTTATCATGCAATCGAGCATGACATGCCACAATTTATTGGTACGCTTGCACTTAATGGCATTACTAGCCCAGAAAATCAGCTGAATGATGCCAAAGAGCCTGTTAATATAACGATAGAAAAATATAAGGCACTCGCAAGCTTTCTACTCATGCAAGAGGACCCATTTCAAGCAAGCGCTTACTCGCTTGCGTTTGCCAATAAAATGTTTGAGTATGCCTATTACAATGCCACCTTCCCCCACTATCAAAATCTTTTGTCATCGCATCACAAATACCCTCTAGCACGTTTTGTTAATACGACATTGTGGTACAACTTGGTGGGCGATGGATGGAAGCAATGGCACAAAGAGGCACTTGATGGCATACGCACCAAAGCCGCTCAGGGCAATGAGATCGTCTATCTTGCCGGTGGCACCGATATTTACCAGTTCCTGCGTGAGGGGATGTATGCCATAACAATTATCGATCCATTTTTACCCACACAAGCTCCCTACTATTCCGAAGGGTGGGCATTTTTGCTTGAGGGAGAAAATCTTGGACAAGGCATCGGCGATTGCATACAGTGTGGCCCTGACTGCAAAAGTATTCGCCTGCAGCGAGCTCGTGTTCAAGAATATGACACCTTTACCTCCAAGCTCTCTAACAAGACGGTAGCCACCTTTAAAAAGAGTACGGTTACATGGGATATTTATGATGCACATAATAAACCGGTTGGGCACGTCATAATCCACCGGCGTCCCGTGGTGCAAAGCGACTTAAGCCCTGCAAATAATGTCACGCTTGTTGCTTCGTATGATGAACTTACCTACATGGCTATGCCCGATATCCTTAACGGTTGGGGGATAGATCCATCGCTCATCCCTGCAACAACAGAAATTTATGTCAAACAATTACGTAAGCCGGTCAACCGCGACATAATGTGCAATATTCGTATTGCTTCACTGCTGAATTTTACTGACTTGCGTTTTATTAATTTGGCGTCTGACCCGACGTAAGGACCTTCATGAACAAAAAAAATTTTTACCTGTTACTTCTCACCCTGTGCCCCTTCTCCTGCACTCCGCACACTTCCAGGTCAGCACAGGAAGTCTTCCGCAAATGGTTTGAGTGTCAGTTGGTCATGCCACATAAAGACATAAAAACTACTATCGATCAAGATGATCAAACGTTTATGGAGGCGCTAAAAAATACTTATCAGCACAATAGTGCCCACATAAGGCATCTAGCCCCTCTTCTTGCCAAGCTGACAGCCCATCATATTAATGATCATGGCTATACGCTTACGCTGCCAGTAGCACCACTATTGAAGGCAAATTTTGCCAACCTTTATCACCTCATCGCCAACGACATGGGCGGCTTTGTCACATTGCTTAAGGGAAGCTATCTAAGCAATAGCGACTACGTGCAAAGAGAAGCTGGTTTGTCATACGTTAACAATATCGATACGCATATTGCTTTAATGCAAATTCTGTTTGCAAACCACAAAAAAAGCGATCAGATGGAACATCTCTTCTCCGTTGCCAATCATTTTTTTCAGTACTGTTTTTCACCAGCAACTTTCCCAGCCTTTGAGCGCTTATTATTGGAGAAGGAGCATTATCCAATAACGCGCATGCTCTACACAACCATGTGGTATAATTTGTCATCGGATGGATGGAAGTTCTGGCACCAAGCAAGCCTTAAAGCCTTACAACAAAAAGCTGCCGCTGGCTACCGTATCGTCTATATTGCCGGTGGCTCCGATATTTACCAGCTTCTGAAGGCCGGCATTTATAACGTTACCAACATTGATCCGCAGTTGCCATCCCAGCCAGCCTACTATACCGAGGGCTGGGAATTTTTGTTAAAAGGTACAGGCGCTTATGGCGGCGTTGGTGATACCATCACCCTGCCATTTGAAACAACAACGATTACAATGCAACGCTCTGCCTATAAAGAGATTGGGGGAACGTTTAAGGCGCGCCTGTCATCAGGCAAGACAATAGAGATCCCAAAGAGCCTGACCGTCTGGACTATTGCGGATAGCAATGGCAACAAGCTTGGTGAATACACCATTGAACGCCGTTTTTGTGAGCAACATGATTTTCATGCGCAGCCAAAGACACAATTGCTCATCTCATTCAATGAGCTACACTTTGTCTCGCTGCCATCATTTCTCAATGGATGGAATATCGATACAACCAGGCTACCAGAAGATTTTTCTATTATTGTTAAGCAGCTTGCCCAGCCGGTTGGCAAAGCGATACTTAACAATATGCACATCGCATCAATTCTTTCGCATACTGATTTTAAGTACCTCTCGCTGGGGACGAGTATTAATTGAACTAGGATGTTCACACGCAGGGCAATCTCATTAAACGGGTAGCGTTCAACAGGCTAGTTATTTATAAAGCATGGTCAGGTTGGAAAGACCAAACGCGATCCTTTTGCCTACAATAGATTGCGCCAAGAGTCCGACTGGAAATTTTCTTGTAAGCGAAAAATAGTGATCAAGATCATCTCGTTTATCAAGTATTTTGTCTGCGCTATAGCGGCCGAGTGCCGCAGCCCACGGCAGCCCTGCCACCGCATTAATATAATACACCTTTGGCATGACACTATCGTAGTCGGCAATTGGCAAAATATCTTTGCTGATGCCGATTAATCCCGGCCAAAAATATTCAAAATTAATCACAATGTTGGGGAATTTCTTTTTTGCGTACCCCTGTAGCGCTGTAACCATGGTGCGCGAATTGTGCTGCTCCTTGCCCCAAAAAATTGAAGTCAAATTTGTACCACCAATCATGAGGCGGTTGCCTTCGATGATCCGATAGTAATAGTACAACAGATCACTGTCCCACACCATGAACGGTCGGTCGGGAAATAATTGTTTAATAGTTGCATCACTCAGTGGCGCAGACAGCATTAAAAATGTTTGAGCACAAAATACATCGTTGGCTAAGAGTTTTAAATCGGGGGCAAAACGATCAACACACACAATAATATGATCGGCCTCTAGCCTCGCGTCTACAGTATCAACACCGTTGGCATGCACTGTAACGACCGGTGTCTCTTCAAATATTTGTACGCCGGATGTTTCTAACGTTGCTTTCATAGCCTGGCAGTAGCGATAGGTGTTGATACCAAAAGTATCTGGATAACTTACGCCACCGTAGTACTCGGGTGACCGGACAATGCTGGCAAGTGCTGCTTTGTCATACAACTGACTTTTGTAAGATAATTTTTGGTGAGCATCATACTCTGATGTTATTTTTGCATAGGCCGATGATGAGTTTGCAACCAGCAGTGAGTCCTGCTGTTGATAATCACAATCAATACCAAATGCCTCTATATTTTTTTTGATTGATTGCACCCCAGAGCAAGCAAATTGCCACAAGCGATTGGCTTCGTGCTGGCCAAATAGCCTGACAAGATCGCTGACATTATATTCAGACGCCGGCGTTATAAACCCAGAGCTTTTGCCGCTGGCACCAGCCCCGCAATAATTTTTTTCCAGCAACACAACCGAGCAACCCTTGTCACGAAAACTTTGTGCGGCACTCAGGCCGGCCATGCCGCCGCCAACGACCACCACGTCAGTTTTTATAGTGCCGTGTAGTCGCTTGGGCGACTGTTTGTCCAGGTACCAGAAGACTTGATCTTGTGGCATGAGGCTGGTAGTTTGCTTGATGCGTTGCATACGATCTCCTAAAAACAATTTTGCTTCGTCTAAGCTCGTAGCATAAATGGTGCCTAAAGGAGATGTCCAGATTTTGACCACTCTTGGCAGTGCTTTAAAGGATAACAACTTTGAATGGAGCCCTGAAAATAACCGGGACCTTGCATGTAAGGTAGGGACGCTGAATGCTGAAATCAATATGTTAAAAGACCTTGAAAAAGAGGCAGTGAGTCATCAGTTAAAGATCTTAGATGGCACTATTTCAGGAGATTCTCCTACTGAGTATAGTGAACAGCTTGAGCTTGGGAAGCGAATATTATTTGATCCGCCGACCATAGAGCATCCTTACGATGCATAATACATGATGGTGCATTGCAAGCACCAACCTTTTTTTACAAGATACTGTCTGCCAACAAAAGCAAAGCCTTGTCCTAATTCAAGTAAAAATTTTTGTATGTGTGCCATAAGCCCTAGCTCAATTTCCCGTTCTCGTGCTTTGGCATCCATGGTTAAAAAGTCAAAATTGTAAGGGTCTTTAAGTGTTTGTTCAGCAAGGTCAGATTGAGGTTCAGGCAGTGTAGCCTTAAAGTTGGTAATGGCTTTTCCTTGGCGATTATATAAATTTGACTCAATCCATAAGACAAGGGAGGCTCTACTCCAACCATTTTCTAAAATTTTCCCTGCATACCAAAGTCGTTGTTTATTATCTTGAAGCTTCTCTAAAAGAACAACGTTATGTCCCCATGGAATCATGGTAATGGGGGATTCCTCTAATTGTCGCGCAGCTGTGCGACAATTATCATATGCCACAAAAAATGATCTCATTCTAAAAATATTAGATTTTGAAAACCCGGCAATCCCTGGAAATGCATTTTGTAAATCGTTAGCTAGCTTTTCGACGACTTTTGTACCCCATTCTTCCGATGCAGTTTTCTCTGACAGCTCTTTTCCAATGCGCCAATACAATAAGGTAAGCTCTTTGGTAACTGACAACGCCGCCTTAAGTTGTGTCTGTAGAATGTCTTTCTTTATGTGGTTAAGAAATTTAGCATATTCCTTAGGCACTAGATTGGCACTTTGAGTGTTAGCAGGACTCTTTTTCATGTACTTACCTTTATTGTTTAAGTATCGATTTTATGGTCTTAATTTTTTAACCACCCATGAGCATTACTGATACACCTTTTTTTGGCAAGATTTTTTTATAGTTTATCCTAATTGGGCAGCAGCTGTTGCCCAATTAGGATAAATAGCTTAATAAGGCTTACCAGCCAACGAAACGTGATGTAGGCATACTCACAAACCTATACACGATTGATTCAGATTTATTGGGATAGCTTGGCGACCATGCCACCGAAGATAAACCAAATCCTGTGTTTGCACAGCCAACGCCTCCAGGGCCCTGCTCACGCATGTATCGCATCCATTATTAGTATTCAATTTGACATTGCTTGCCAATCTTTGTTAGCTTAATATTGGCTTGATAATTGAGCAGTCGCTAATTTAAAATATGTACCCGTTTTGAGGATTGAATCATGACAAAAAAATTACTCATCGCCGCGCTATGCATTGCATCAGTGGGCTACACCGCTGTGCTGCACAGCATGAAACGAAATTGGGGAGAGGCTAACCCTGCCCAAATAACTATCCCCTACGATAAAGATTTATACCAAACGCTTGGCGTACAGCCAACCGCATCTGAAGATGAGATTAACAAGGCTTACCGCGCGCTTGCCTTGCAATACCACCCTGATAGAAATATCAATAAAAACCTAGCAGAACAAGCGGCGGCCGCAGAACAATTTAAGGCCATTGGACAGGCACATGAGGTTTTGAGCAATCAAGCGACGCGACATCAGTACGATCAGAACGGCCAGTATGCCAACAAAAGACATCAAGCACATCATCCGCACGTGCCACCTCATGCCCACGGTCACTTTACCCATCCACAGCAGCCATCAAGTTCTAGTAGTAGTTCTAGCAGTAGTAGTTCTAGTAGCAGCAATAGTGGCTCACAACACCACCACCAACAGCACCAACAACGGCAGCGACCAAATGTTGAAGATTTTGTAATGGCTGCTATGTATGGCCATTTGAACGAGGTCCTCGAACAAATAAAGGCAGACGTTGATGTAAATGGAGTATCTTACACTCAGTTAGACCGATCTACAGCATTAATGGGAGCTGCGGAGAATGGTCGCCTGAACATTCTGCTAGTACTTATTAACAATGGTGCCAGGATAGATCAACAGGATTATGTTGGAAGAACTGCATTAATGAAAGCTGCACAGAAAGGTTACTTGGATGTTGTTCAAGAACTTATTAAGGCAAAGGCTAATGTAAACCTATGGGACAATTTTGGAAACACAGCATTAATATGGTTTGCAGATGGTAGCCTGTTGACCATGATGGATCTCAAGCGCAATTGTGGACCTATTATAGAAGCATTGACTAAGGCAGGTGCTAAGATAGATCATCAGGATCATAGAGGAAACACAGCATTAATGTGGGCTGCGCGGAATGGTAATTTTGATATTGTGCAAGCACTTATTAACAATGGTGCTAAGGTAGATCAACAGAATAATTATGGAGAAACTGCATTAATGATGGCTGCACAGAAAGGTTACTTGGATGTTGTTCAAGAACTTATTAAGGCAAAGGCTGATCTAAACCTACAGGATACTAACGGCAAGACAGCATTAATGAGAGCAGCAGAACAGGCGCATCTAGCAATTGTGCAAGAACTTATTAGGAAGGGAGCTACTCTTCCGGCTAACCCTAACATGACAATACTATATCGCCTTGTTAAGGGTGCGTTTAGGTTTGCTAACCGAGCCAATTCTGTACTTTTTCCCCAAGTGCTCAAAGCACTGATTGACCGCGGGGAAAATCTTAATTACAGAGAAAATGGCTTCACCGTCTTGGGGTTTGCAAAAGCGCATTCGACACGTAGAGCAATGAAAGTTGCTATCGAGGTCCTAACGCCGCTTACTAACAACAATAACACAAACAATAACAATAACACGCAACAGTATCAACAGCAGCCTCAACAAAGCTCCAGTAGTTCTAGCAGCAGTTCTAGTAGTAGCAGTAGCCAACCACCGCCCCAAGCACAACAACCAAGTTCTAGTAGTAGTTCTAGCAGCAGCTCACAACAACCAACCACAGGCACCACGCTACCAGACCTTAAGACCCTTGTCAAAGTTGCAATAGAAGGCAACCTACCAATGCTTCAAAAATTTATAAGCATGCCTGGCTTCAATATAAATATGCGGGATGAAAAAGGTAACACAGTACTTCATTACATCGCCAAGCTTGGCGGTAATCCGCAATGCCTAAAGGCTCTCATAGATGCCGGCGCCGATATAACTATTAAAAATCTCAGCGGCCGAACAGCAAGCGATGTAGCCACCGAGCAAGCACAAAAGTTTAAAATTTTAGCAGACATGCTTGGCGAGAAATCAGAATAGTAGGGGCAAGAGGCTTAGACTATATTGAAGTGCAACGCGTTAGCAACGTTCCAATGCATAGCTAACCTTAATCGTGTCACCATCTTTCTTGATCTTGGTGATAACAATAGGCCCTACGTCCTCTATCTTTGCTACATGAGTACCGCCACAGGGAATGCCAAAGGTATTGGCGTACACAACAACACGAGCTGGTTTATTACGTGGGATGTAGTCTGGAACATGTGCGCAAATGGTGTGCATCTCTTCAACCGGCATAAAGCGAATATTATTTGATCCGCCGACTACAGAGCATCCTTACGATGCATAATATATGGAATACGCTTAGCCCATATGGTTTTCCAATTGTTCTGTACTCAGCTTCACGCGTGGATTTAAAAAATAAATAATACTATACTGCCCGCACAATGCAAGGCTCATTAACGCAAACTACCGATAGTCACCAGATGATGGACGTTGCGTTGAAGAAGAAGACGAACTTGCCTGCTCAGCCGTAGCCTGTTGGCGAAGGCTAGCCTGCCCTTCGAAGTCTTGGCCTAGTAGGGACGACGAGCTGTTCTTGGCACTGTATTTGGCTAGCAGCCCAGCAACCTTATCAAGCCTCCCCCTGTTTGCACCTGCCATGTATAGCATTATAACAATATCATACTCGTGATTCATTGCGGCTGCCTCAATTGCTGTTCCCTCGGCTTCGTACGAACCATCATCTGTACGATAACCATACTCCCCTTTAGCCTCAAGATTGGCACCTGCATCTATAAGCGCCTTAACCGTTTCATACTGGCCCGTATCTGATGCAGCTATTAATGGGGTTGTACCACCACTATCTGCCATGTTAACGTCGGCCCCCGTGCTTATAAGCAGCTTAATCTCGCTTAAACAACCGTCGGCACTTATTGCGCCATATATAAAAGGGAGTAGTACGGACTCATTGCCTTTCGCATTGATAATACTTTTCAGTAATTCTGGTGTGATAGATGCTTGCATAACATTGATAAACACCGGTAAGGCCTTTGCATCTGCATCATGCAGGATCAAATCAAAAATAGTGCCCTCGGCATCGTCGCAGTATTGAGAAAGACTCAATGCACCATCTTGATCCACAACAAAAAAATGTTGATATTCCCATGCACCATCGGGGTGTTGAGCTGTTGAAGAAGCAACTTTTACCATATGTTTTACATCACGTAAAAAATCATACACAATTTGTGCTTCATCAGCCAATGATGGTGAGGAGTATTCATTCACTACTCCAGCAATATCTTTTATCATGTGTGGACTCATCACATCCTCGTACTGGTGCCGCTCAATTTCAGGATGCAGGACCAATTGGTTAATAATGTTCAAAATCACCTGATTGTACAGCCTAATACGGCTACTCATTCCCGCCAATGAAGGGCCAGATGAGGATGAACTCGATGATGAGCTACTAGAACTGGATGAGGAACTACTTGATGGGCCGAATTGACCGGTATTATTGTCATTATTGTTCATGTTGCTGTTTACATTGCCAGATTGGTGGCGTTTAGCTGGGTTATCGTCTAGGTCATCGCCCGGGCGCTTGGCGCCATAGGCATGGGGCTGACTAACGCTAATAACGAGAGCAACAGCGATAGCACCGCGTAATAATGTTTGAGTTTTCATAAAAACCTCCTAAAAATTGTTTAAGGGCTACACACCACATCCCGTGGGCATTTATATATTCTATTAGAAATATTCTATCGTAAGGCTGATGGCAAAGTCAAAGATTAGTTTTTTTAAAGCATTCAACAAGGCAAGCATACCCAATTTTGGAGCTTTTTCACATGCCCGCATGCCTGTCCCGCCTTCGCATACCCTTCGACAAAGCTCAGGGTGAGCGCCTTGTTCCGCTCATACCCCTCGACAAGCAGGGCTTGCTCGGGGTCCTCGGGATATTTAAAATTATCCCGCTCATCCTGAGGAGGCTCGTAAGAGCCGTCTCGAAGGACGAACCACGGCTGAGCAGGCGGAGGGTAGGCAAGCGATCTCAGCCATTGACGACGGCTATCGCCTATTTTCATGCGGCTTTAAATGTTTTTTAGTGCTTTTTGCTTGGTGTGTTAGGCAAGATTGTTTCCGTGCTGGTCACTATTGATTTCTTCAGGCTTGAATGCAATACTACGATGCACTAACACATTATAATTTACCCTTACCATTGAAAAAAAGAACACATATGAACCGTAAAAAACTTGGCCACATTCTCTCCGGCTCCCTGGTCGAGGGCCTGGTAATGCGCCTTGACGCTGCCAGTTCGCTTGAAGGTATTAAGACCGGCAAATTTGTCTGTATCGAAGGCGAGGCCTATAAATTTTTCTCGCTTATCACCGATCTTGAGCTGCAGGTAACTCATCCGGATATTTTGCTATTTCCGCCTACCCAGCAGGAACAGCTGCTCACTGACGTGATAAAAAAACGTGACACGTACGCTAAGATCACACTCAAGCCCATGCTCATGCTTGATAAGCATAAGCACCGTATGCCGGTTAAGACGATACCAGCCCATTTTGCAGCTGTCTTTGAAGCGACGGCACAGGACGTTGCTGAAATTTTTGGCGATGAAGCACAGGATATTAAATATTTTAATGTTGGTGTGCCGCTGGATATGACCACGCCAGTGTGTATAAATTTGGATAGTTTTATAGAACGTAGCAATGGTATTTTTGGTAAAACCGGAACGGGCAAAACATTTATCACCAGGTTGATTCTTGCTGGACTAATCAAAAGCCAAAAGGCAGTTAACCTGATCTTTGATATGCATAGTGAATATGGCTTTCAGGCGCGGCAGGAGGGCAACGGTGCTGCTTTTGTTAAAGGCTTGAAGACACTCTTTCCCAGCAAGGTGGTCATCTTTTCGCTTGATCCGGATTCAACGCGTCGTCGTGGATGCAGCCCAGACTTTGAAGTGATCTTAAGCTTTCAGGATATTCGTGTTGATGATGTCATGCCTTTGCAGGATGAGCTTAATTTGCACCCAACAGCACTAGAGGCTGCGTACCTGATTGCCAGCAAGTACAAACAGAATTGGCTGAGCGAGCTGTTGCAGCAAGAGGGGACGATCAAGGAGTTTGCTGAGAGCGTTGGCGCTCATGCTGAATCAGTTGGTGCTTTGTATCGTAAGTTGAAGCGACTTGAGAAATTTCCTTTCTTGCAAAAAAATGTTGGCGCAACTTCGGTCATTGACCGTATGATTGAATATTTGGATCGCGGTATTCACGTAATTTTAGAATTTGGTAACCAGACCTCAATGCTTTGCTACTTGCTGGTGGCCAACATTATGTCGCGCCGCATTCACGAAGCTTATGTGGCCAAGACTGAAGTGTTTTTGGCATCACAAAATAGATCTGATCAGCCACGTCATTTGATGATTACAATTGAAGAGGCACATAAATTTTTAAATCCAACTGCAGCCAAGCAGACAATTTTTGGTATCATTGCCAGAGAAATGCGTAAATATTATGTCTCACTTTTAGTTGTTGATCAACGACCGTCCGGCATTGACGAAGAAATTATTTCTCAGATTGGTACTAAAATTGTAGCGCAATTGAATGATGAAAAAGATATTCAGGCGGTGTTGACCGGTGTTAGCAATCCGTCTGCTCTGCGCACTATTCTTGCAACGCTTGATTCTAAAAAGCAGGCCTTGGTTTTGGGCCATGCGGTGCCGATGCCAGTCGTGATTAAAACACGCGAATATGATGAAATTTTTTATAATGAAATTGCGCCAAAGATGCCAGCAAAAGATGTAACAAAATTGATTGACGAACTATTTTAAAAAAATTCATGCAAACGCATATTGACGTCTGCTGGGAAAAGGGATAGGATATTTTTCAGTAATAAGTTTCACATTCTTTTTTCAGGAGACGTCATATGAAAAAAATATTCTCAGCAGCAACGGTGTTGTTTGCAATGAATAGCGTAAGTGCTACAGATGTGGCAACGGCTGTTCAGTCAAAAACAACAAAATTAGCAGCCAAAGAACAAGCAGCACCAACAAAAGGAACTGCGTTCTTTGATAGTATTTATGTATTGCAAGCATCTAATGAAGGCAAAGATCTGATCAAAGGCATCCAGAAGGATGTTGAGACATTTCAAAGTGAATTCAAACAGGCACAACAGTCAATGGTTGAAGCCCAAGAATCTCTGAACAAGCAAGCAAAAAAATTAAGCGCAGAAGCATTACGTGAAAAAACAGAAGAGCTTGCACAAAAGAATAAAAAGAGTGAACGTGATTTTGCTGAAAGACAAGAGCAACTACGTGGCCTTATTGAAAAGAAACAAGTAATGCTCCGTCAGCGCCAAGTAGGCATGATCAGCGAAGAGCTACAAAAGGACGGTTGGAGTGCTATTCTAGATAAGAATACTCCAGGCGTTTATTACGTTGCCAAGTCACTTGATAAAACAGAAGAGGCATTGGCAAAAGTAAATGCTTCTTACGTTAGCCCAGCTGTCAAAGTTGCTGCTAATACTAATGCTAAGTCAGCAGTAGCGACGGTTGCCGAGACCAACAAAACGCCAATTGCTGCGTAAGTTGATTTAGGTATCCATCCCTAATTATGTATATTGATCTCCTCCTCAAGGATGTCCGAGCAATTGTAGGCAGTTGCGCCGATGATAGTGATGGTAATACGATGCGAATACAGCGCATTGCGTCACTAAAGTCTGCACAGGCCCATGATCTTGCAGTCATCCTTGAGCGAGGAGATCTTTCTGTTTTTCAGCAATTATCTCTTGAAGCTATAAATTCCTCTCAGGCCGGTTTTTTATTAACGCAACGTCAGTTGCCACATCTTTTAAACAAGCAATGTATTATCGTGCCCGATGTGCTTGCAGCACTTAAGCAGCTTGTGCAAAGTGCACGTCGATGTGATGAACAATGTTCTAAGGCAACGCCAGTCATTGGTCAGGGGTCAACAGTTCACCCGTCGGCCGTTATCAGTCCTGGAGCCATTGTTGGCAACAATTGTACGATTATGGCCAATACCTTTGTTGGTAATGATTGTGTCATTGGCGATAACGTTATTCTCTATCCAGGGGTGGCACTTCTTGACCGATGCACCGTGGGTGATGACAGTATTATTCATGCCAACGTTGTGATTGGCTCTGATGGTTTTGGCTACCATGTTGGCGTAACTGGTCTGGACAAAATTCCGCAGATTGGTATCGTTGCCATTGGTAATAATGTTGAGATAGGAGCAGGGTGCATGATTGATCGCGCTTCGTTTGATGCCACCGTCATTGGTGATGGCGTTAAGATTGATAATGGTGTGCATATTGCCCACAATGTTACTATCGGTGCGCATACGGCCATCTTGGCGCAGACTGGTATTGCTGGTAGTACCACCATCGGTGCTGGGTGCCAGATCGGTGGGCAGGTTGCCATTAAAGATCATGTGGCGATCGGCAATCGCGTTAAAATTGTTTCTAAAAGTGCTGTCATGCGCGATGTTGCTGATGATCAAGTTATTGCTGGTATTCCAGCGGTGCCATTTAGTCAATGGAAACGGATGGTGGTTGCTTTTCAGCGACGGGGTAAGGTCAATTAAAATTTATGAAAATGGTATAAATGTATGGAAAAAAAATTTGATATCACCTTAATCAAAGCAGTGATCGGCCTAGGCAATCCAGGCAACCAGTATTACAAAAATCGCCATAACATTGGCTTTAGGGTGTTGGACGAGTTGGCAGCCCAGTATGGCGCATCATGGAAAGAGGCCGACAAGATGCTGTATGCGACCATTATTCACCATGACCAGCCGCTACTGCTCATTAAACCTATGACCTTTATGAACGATTCTGGCAGAGTGCTGCCATGGTTGCAAAAAAAAGGTATTAAGGCCGATCAGATTGTTGTGGTGCATGATGAACTGGAGAAAAAATTTGGTCAGGTTGTCATGAGCTTTGGCGGCAGCCATAAGGGCCACAACGGCCTGAAGTCCATCATAGGTATGATAGGGCCAGACTTTTGGCGCATAAAAGTTGGTATTGCTCGTCCAGCAGATAGAGACGAAGTATCAGACTACGTTTTGTCCAATTTCCCGCCGGACCAAGAGGCGCAGATACCGTCCATTATTGCGGCATGCATCGCGCATTTTTTGCCTAATTAACGGTCTTTCCTATAAATCTTCAGGGCGGTGTTCAGATATAATTCTTTATGGTATAGTAGGTGCCTGTGCATGATAAAGCTATTATGCACCTAGTAGTGCTTTATTTTATAATGGTATTTTAAGCGAGGGAATTAGTATGATTTCTACATCTGATTTCAGAAAAGGATCCACTAAAATTTTGTGGAATAATGAGCCGTGGGTTATTCTTGATTACCAATCAGTTAAGCCGGGTAAGGGCGGTACTTACCTTAGAACAAAGATGAAAAACCTGATCACTGGCCGTGTTCTTGAAGAGACGTTTCGTTCTGCTGAAAAATTTCCTTCACCTGATCTTGAATATAAAGACATGCAGTTTCTTTATGCCGATGAGCACTACCATTTTATGGATCAAGAAAGTTATGAACAACTTTCATTCAACAAAGATCAGATAGAACTGGTAAAAAATTATCTTAAGGACGGCATTGTATATAGGATTGTCAATTTTGAAGACAAGCCTATCCTCGTTGAGCCACCTACATTCATGATTTTAGAAGTCAAAGAGACGGTGCCTGGTGTTAAGGGTGATACGGCACAGGGTGGCAGTAAGCCGGCTACTTTAGAAACCGGTCTTGTTGTTCAAGTTCCTCTTTTTATCAACGAGGGTCATAAAATTAAAATTGATACCCGTGAAGATAAATATATAGAAAGAGCTGATTAGCGTAACGTAATGGTAATAATGCCTCTTGCAAAAGAGGCGTATTTTTTTTGAAATCTGCGTGGTGTTCCTATGAATGATGATAAAAAGCTTTCCCTTCACGATCTGAACTTATTGCCAATTGACCAAGAACTTGATGTAGAACAATTGAAGAGTCTCCAGCTACAAGAAGAAGATGCCGATACACCACTACAGTTTAAGCTTGCTTCGCGCCGCGAAGAGCGCCAGCTTGCCTTTTATCTGCTGTATGCGCTCGATCGCAGCGATTATTCAATCTCGCTTGAGGATATGCTACAGCTTTTTGAACGCGAATATGAGTTCTCTTTGCCTCGCACATCGCCAATTATTAAGATGGTGACCGAGGTTGTTGAAAAACGACAAGGCCTTGACGATCAATTAGTCCCTTATTTACGCAATTGGCGCCTTGAACGCCTTGGTTGTTGCACGCGCCTCATTTTGCAGTTGGGCCTCTGGGAATTGCAAGAACCTGGTTCTGTGACTTCTATTGTGATCAATGAGGCTGTTGAGCTTGCTAAAATGTTCGCAGAAAAAGATGCCTACCGTTTTATTAACGGCATTCTGGATGAATTTAGCAAGAGCATAGGCAAGAATATCCAGGCTCCCGTCCAAGAATAGATCCAAGGAAGGGTGCTGGCATGGCTACAATGAGATTATTGCTTTTAAGTGCGCTGCTGATTTTTTCTCCCGTGCACGCTGTCGTTATTATTGTTCATGGCTCATTTTCCACGACCAAAGCGTGGTGGAAGCCTGGCGGTGATTTTTTTGATGCGGTTGAAAAAGAGGCAAAGACTTTAGGGCATGCGGTGGTGCCATTTGGTTGGTCGGGAGTTCCTCAAGATAAAGAAATCACCAGTGCTGGTGCAGTTTTAGCAAAGCTTGCTATGAGCTATCCGGTAGCTGAGCGGATCTTTATGATTGGCCATAGTCATGGTGGTAACGTAATTCATAAAGCAACGCATTATTTACATGCGCAGCGTACATCGTCACCTGGGCGTGATAACACGTGGCCGCATATCCAGGCTCAGGATCTTGTGCCTACCACTAAAACGAATTCTGATGGTAGCATCGATCGGGGCAATGTTGAAAAGATATTACCGCCGAAGCGGTGCTTGATTGATAGGATCTATTTGCTGGGTACGCCCGTTTCTGTCAGTCAGTACTTTCCCCACCTTGATATCGTCGATAAGGTTATCAATCTATATTCTTCGGGCGACCTTGTACAGACCGTGCTAGGCTCTTTTGCCCGTCATTATCCATTAAGTGAACATATCGCAAATGTTGAAGTGTTTTATGATCATGGCAAAGGCGCATCATCGTGTGGGCACAGCCAGCTGCATGATGCATTGATGGGGCGCTGGTTGCTCTATATGCCTGACCTGCTTGCACATGCTAACATTGGCAATTTCAATCGATTTGTTTATAACAAACATGGTCATGTGGTAATAAGACCGCACAGACATCCCGTTTATGGATTATTTGTATAAAAAAAGGGTGGGGCGCTGAGCCCCACCTTAAGCCTTGACTCCACACCTTAGGGTGGAGAGGCACTGTTATTAAGATCATGATTAGTCTTGGTCTGCGTGATCTTCTTGTTGTTTCGCCTCCAAGTCTTTTTGTTTATCGCGCAGTTCTTGTTTGAACTTGCTTATTTTGTCTCGGTCAATTGGTTTAATATCGCCACTCAGATATTTGCCAACGTTGATTTGCTCAGAAATCACCTTGTTATCCTTGAGGCGTCTGATGTCGTCCTTGCTCAGATCTTGGTCAAGATCATCATAGCTAGAGCTAATCAAAATAATTTGATTTCTCGTCAGGCCATCAGCGCTGATTTCGCCATCATTACTGATTTCTGTAGGACTATCTACAAGCACGTAGTCACTACCTGATTGTCTGTAAACAGCGTAGAAACATGATTTATTATCGTTAATGATCACCTTAAAGCATGGTGTATTGCTTGCTGATAGAGCATAGGCAACACTTACACCAAGCCATGGATACCATAGCGCAGCATAACCTGGGAACCACCATCCACCCCATGGGTAAAAGAAGCATCCGCCAAAGAATAGGCCTGAATAGAACCAGCCATATCCCCAAGCGCCATATCCCCAGCCGCCACGGCCATAACCGCCATGTCCGCCGCGACCTCCATGACCACCACGTCCACCGTGTCCTCCATGACCCCCATGGCCGCCATGACCACCGTGTCCGCCACCGCCATGGCCTTTGCCATGACCACCGTGACTGCCGCCACCATGACCGTGTCCGCCTCCATGACTACCGCCATGACTGCCAGCATGACTGCTACTGTGACCGCCGCGAGCTCCGCCATGACTGCCACTAGCGTGAGATGTGCCAGCATGGCCACCGCTATGGCCGCCACTGCTACGACCACCGCTATGGCCGCCACCCATGTGTCCGCCGCCATGGCCGCCACCACCATGACCACCGCCACCGCCGTGACCACCGCCACCGCCGCGGCCATTAAGGCCGGTGCAAAAGCCCATAGCAAGGGCTATTAGGGTAACGCAGAGACTCGATTTATTACAAAACTTCATAAGGATTCCTCCCTTAAACTATTAGTATTATTATGGTTATTCGCTTTGTCATATTTTCTATTATGAATTAAATATAAGAAATAGTCGCAGGTAAAAGCAAGAAAAAGTTTTTTATAGCGACAAATAAAAAAATATGGTTAGAATAATGTCGGTAAAAAGCACGATTTTTTCAGTATAATTTTTTACAAAAATGCGAAGGATTTTCTTGTGAATACACTGACGCAATGCCTTAATCGATCTATTTTTGTACTACTGATAGTTAGCCTGTTGGCCTTTCAGGCCAAAGCAGGCGGGTGTTTTGGCAAATTGCCAACAAGCCCTGCTCCCGCGGCTCAAGAAGAGCAAGAGATCCGGCAGCAAGATAATAATCGTGACCAGGGGCGAATTAAGGTCGAGCAGCGTAGGCTTGACCGGTCTATTTTAGATGCAGTTAATGCACGGGTTGGGTCAAAGGGAATATTTGATCTGTACATGATACGGGATGTTGCTGGCATAGTTGACCAATATACCGATCCTGAAGTGCGTCAGGCATCGCATAAGGTCTATAATTATTTACATGATGTCCAAGGCTTTACGATACGGGATGGCGAGTTAGTTGGGCCTAATGGTTCTGATATTTTAGGTCTTCTTATGGAAGATTCAGATGAAGAGCGAGTATTGTCTATTGTAGATTTGCTTTTCACGATTATGAAAGAATACAATATAGATTCTGCCTGCTACTATTCGTCGTATAGGGACCTGCTTCGTATGAAGGTTATCTTCGGACAGCTATCTGCTGCGCAAATTTATGACATAAATGGGGTGGCTGCTTATCAAGATTGATGTGCATAAAACAAGGGGAGTCCGAGCTCCCCTTCAGCATTTTTAACAATCAATTACGAAGCCAATGCTTTCAAGCCATCGTGATACAGTTTATCAACGTGCTGCCAGTTAACAACACTCCACCAGGCGCCAATGCAGTCAGGGCGCTTGTAGGGTTTTATTAACCTGCCGGCTCCCCATCGTCACAATATCTCTAAAATGTTCTGGAGGATTCTGCCTGACCGATCATGTCCATAGCTCTTATTTTTTGCATCTTCAATCCTTACATACTCCAACAACGTTCTGTTCTTGTGATCTTTAAGGCTTTTTATATCGTCCAACACCCCTAACGCCTTTGCCTTCTCAAGTAAAAATTTAAAAATATGAACGGTGGAAAGCGATGCGGCATAGTGCAGAATCGGCAAACCTTTACGATCTCTACTCATAAGAAGGTCTTGCTGCATTTTTTTTACTGTTATAATATCAGTCGCATCATATGAAAATCCAATAATCCAAAAAAAGCGTCTGATCGATTCATAATTACTATTATTGCCTGATACCTGCTCATGCAATGGGTTTATGCCTTCCCCGCCATGCTCGAGTAACAACCAAGGAAGGAGGCCAATTTTCAGCGCCTGTTTAAATAGCACAATGAACAGCTCTTCTTGGTGATAGCGCGAGTAATCACGGCAGCCCAATCTAAGTAGCAGTGTATCACCATTCTTGTCTTTACTCTTAAAAATCTGGGCAAGTACACCCAAAGCATCTGCCTCTTCAAGCAATATGTTAAGCAGTATTGGCTCCATATAACAGTAAGAATCATTTCGTAATAATGAATGCACAAAGTTTACGCCATCATCATCTTTTAATGTCAGTAGCGGTGCAAGCATTCCCTGTTCCTTTAATTTTGCAAGAATGGCACGCAACTCATCTTGGGTGTCTTGGCACAGAGCCAATTGTAATAAATTTTTATACTTTTCATATAAACCCTTATATTTCCATGGTCGCTCATCGTGGATGTTTTTAATATAAGGAAGGACATCGCTCTTAAAAAATATTCCTACTTCATTTGTAATAGGTATATAATAATCGGAAACATAATGGGTAGGCATATTGAGGAAGCGATCTTCTTGAAGCAACACCTGTACAGCAACATGGTTCTCATCACATTCTTTGCCTTCGGCACGTAATCGCTCACACTCAAGTCTAATACACTCGCCATGTACCTGTCTGAAAAATGTAATATCATTAATCAGTGCAGCAAAATGTAGCGCAGTGATGCCATAGTGACGTTCTCCGTTAACATCAATGTACTTTCGTAAAAGCGGCGCCTTGAATAATTGCACAAAGTCTGCTGCGCTACAGGTAATCGGACGATTTTTAAAGTATGAATTTTTAAAACTATTCCATACGCGCATTAACTGTCGGGATTTTATGATGAATGCCGAGGCGTTAATAAATTTTTTATTAATGCGCGCAACGCGAGCAATAACACATGCTGCTTGGAATATATTTTGCTCCATCTGTGGGCGGCAGTCGGCTTCTAAGGTTACCAGATAGCGCATAATTTCTTCTCCGATAACATCAGGCAATTGTTCATCCCATTGCGATATTTTTCTTACACAATGGTCGGTATCAATATTCAGCGTAGTATCATCGTGCATGCCACGCAACATCGTACATGGCGTTGCAAAAAGAAACACCGCTACAATAAAAAATTTCATGAAGCCCTCTTGATAAAAAATACTTATATAGACGCCATAGCTTAAGGCCAGACTAAATATTAATCAATCATCTTATGGCAGCAAAAGAAGGACTGAACATGAATAGCACATTACGTATTAATACACGGATGTTAACACGGATGCTCTTTGACATCCTAGTCCATCCGTGTTACGTTTTTTTATGTTTTAATTCGCTTAAAAAAGAATAAAGGATGCAAATGATTTCTAAAGAAATAATTCAAGAGGCAATGCAACGCCTTGTTCAAGCATATAAACCGCTTGAAATTTATATTTACGGTAAATATGCATGGGGCACCCCTGATGAAGATGATGATCTCAATATTCTGGTTATAATTGAGTCATCTGATGAAAAGGTGTACAAACGAGGGGATCTTGCATTTAAAGCACTTTTAAGCTTAGAGGCACCTACAAATGTGACGGTGTTTACAAAACAAGAGTTCGATACATTCTCCCAAGATGTAACATCAAGAGCTTATGAGATAAAGACCAGAGGTAAAAAAATTTATGCCGGGCTTTAAAGATTGGATCAAAAAGGCATCAAATGATTTAAAGGCCTCTAAAAAATTGTCTGATGATGATGACACATTTGATTGTTCTGTTTTCCATACACATCAGTGTGTAGAGAAAGTATTCAAGGCGTTTATTGTTTTTACCCAAAAACCTATTCCAAAGACACATGATTTGAGATTCCTATTAGTACGTTGTGCCGAAGCTGATTCAAAATTTATGCTCTTCATAGAGGAGTCTATACATTTAAATCGTTATGCTGATAATTCACGATATCCTAATGACTCGTTTTATGTTGATAAAGAGACTATTGAGAAGGCTATTGCAATAGCTGAAGAAATACTGGATACCGTAAAAAGAAAATTAGTGAAATAATGGTGAAAGTAAGTGGATATGTTCTGGTCAAGAAATAGCCTTACGTTTTGCGCTGCTGCAGCATATGAGCAAGAACGCCAAGCAACATAACCCCTAAAAATGGCAGGAATAGCGCAATGCCGAACGCTGCTGCATGAGCACATGATATGTACAAGAGGCCGCCACAACTGACCAGCGCCAAAAGACTACTGAAGGATTTTCTAATCTTGATAAATGCCAACGCACTTAACGAGTAGGCAACCAGGATGCCAAAGTTGCTGATAACAACCAGGTACTCAACATTGGGGCTGAATAATAAAAACAGGACAATAATTAATGCCTGCGTTATCACACAAATCCATGGTGACTGATGCTTATTCATCTTTGCTAGCATTGATGATCCGACGATGCTTCGCTCGTTGGCCATAGCATACAAGTTCCAATTATTAAAATAGAACATGCCGTAAAATCCGCCAAAGCATGACACAATGATTGCACCCTGAATGAGACTGTTGCCAACATGAACAATGGTTTGATTATCGGTCAGCAAAGGGATGATGCCAAGAAAAACATTATGCTGATTTTGCGGTTGAATGGCCAAGATGAGCCCCTGAAAAATAGTATAAAGCGCAATGATCGAAATACAGGAAAGTATAATCGCCTTGTAGGCGTTTTGCTTTCCGTTCTCTATTTTGTCAGCAATTGCGCAACAGGCCTCAACGCCAATGTAAGCAAAGAGCACAAAGGGCATAGTATTAAAAAGGCCACCCCAGATAATCGGGGCTTGGGTAATATTACTTACCTTAAACAAAAACGGTACCGACACTATCACCAAAAGAAATGGGATGCATTTTAATACCGAAAAACCAATCTGCAAGCGTTCAAAAAATTCAATATTCAAAAGATTAAGGCAGCTAAAAATAGTAATGCCTATCATATCGATAACAACGGGATGCAGCCCCCATGCCGTTAACGCCTCACTGGTCGCAGGCACCGTGTGCAACATTGTGCCAATAGCATGAATAACAATCGCATTGCCAACAGCGGTACCAATATAGTAGCCCCAGCCACTTAGAAATCCCCACATCTTGCCCAGCAGCTGGGTGCTGTACACATACATACCGCCCGCGGTGGGATAGAGTCGGGACAGGCTGGCGAACGCTACTACCAGTGGTATGAGCAAACAGCCATACAACAGCCAGCAGAATGGTGCAAGCTGGCCACTCAAGTGAGCGATATCGGAAGCGCCTATAAAAAAGGCGCTTCCGACTACGATATTTACGTTAATGAGTACGGCAAGCCATACCGGGATTTTTGTTAGGTTCATGGATTACGCACGTGTCTTCATCTGTTGCAACTTATACAGAACCAACCCAAGGATCAAGCCGCCAAGCAATGGCAGGCTGCTCATGATTCTTACCATGCCATCGTCACTGATGGAGAACCAGCACTGATAAATAAGCATCGCGCATGATGCAAAGGCCACTAGTGTAACAACAAGCTGCGCATAATTTTTACGTTTCATGTACGTTAAGAGAAGCGCGACAAGTGTTAAGGTAAGCGTAAAGCATACACCCAGGCCGACAAGCGCCATAAGGACTTGACCGCTTGATATGCATACCAACAATAACCATATGAGAATGCCGTGCACCAATACAGCAATAGTTGGTTGCCCGTTACTATTGGTAGCCGTCAGTGCATCAAGACCAACAACTAATTTTTTACGCGCGATCGTAGTTAGATTAGTAATATTAGCAAGCGAGACACCAAAGATGCTGTTTGAGTAACTGAGTAAAATTGACCCAACGATAGCACTAGAAAGAAATGCGGTCATTGTTGATGACAGTCCCATAAATGCAGGAAAGGATAGCGTCCCCTGTGTTGCAAGCGCATCAACGCCCATAATCTGAATAAGACCAAAGTGAAACACGGTATACAACGCAACCGTACTAAAGAAGGCGGTCAAAATAATCTTACCTACTTGCTGTGGGCCATCCTTAAGCAAGTGACCAAAGCTGCAGCAGGCTTCAAATCCCCAAAATGAAAAGATTGCTCCGGGAATTGTCAGTGCTAGTGTTGAAATGCTACCGGTTGAATAGGTAATCGTTGGATCCCAATAAAATCCAAAAACAAGGATAACAAAGAAAAGTGGAATCAATTTTAGAAATGTCGCAACACCTTGTACGCGACTAATAAGGCTTATTGGCAACAAGTTAAGCAAAGAAAAAAAGGTTATCACAACAGCGTTAAATAAATATGGATGGTCAGCTATCGCCGTTAAACCACAACGCGTTATACAGCCGTCACGCAGGTAGGTTGTAATGGTAGCCGCAGTTCCCATATAAGCAAGGAGGTAAACCCATTGTGCTGCAAAGCCGGCAGTCGGATTAATCCCAGTGGCACAGTAATTATAAAAGCCGCCCTCACCTGGAAATATGCGTGATGCTTGTGCAACGCTCCAAATAATAGGGAATAGCAGCATGCCAACAAGAAGCCAGCCCAAAAAGCTTGTGCTGCCCGCAACCGATGTCATAACTTGTGTTGCAATAAATATTCCAGCCCCGACAATAATATTGATACTCATCAGTACGGCGGATCCAAACGATATTTTGTTACTATCTTGCATGGCATATCCTTACCATTATTAAGATTGATGAAAAATGTTACACTGGGAACTAGTATAGCGAATGTTTAGTTATAAGCAAAATAGGCTAGATCAATGTGGTACTTAATATTGAGATCCTGAAACAAGTTCAGGATGACAAGTAAAGCGTCATTTTTTGTCACCCTGAACTTGTTTCAGGGTCCACACTAGCGCCTTTTTAGGCCGTCAAGGAAGCTCATTATGAATATTTTATCTACAAGCCGTATAGCCGATGCCGACAAATTGAAAAAAGAAATTGATGCATACAGGCCTCTGCCGGCCAATGCTCTCAAGCAACTGCAGGAGTATTATCGCATCGGCCTTACCTATACAAGCAACGCCTTAGAAGGCAATACGCTCACTGAAACTGAAACTAAAATTGTTTTGGAAGATGGGCTGACCATTGGTGGCAAATCATTACGTGATCACCTGGAAGCCATTGGTCATAGTAACGCTTATACCTTCATGCTGCAGATTGCCGGCAAAGATACGGTCACAGAAAGCGATATTCTCAATCTTCATAAACTTTTTTATTACACCATTGACCCAACCAACGGTGGCATCTATCGGCAAAAAAAAGTTTTTCTTAGCGGCACTGATCTTGTGTTTCCAGATCCAGGCAAGGTCCCTGGATTAATGAAGGATTTTTGTGATGCACTTCCTGCAATGGACAAGCAACATCACCCCATTGAATATGCCGCGCTGGCCCATATCCAATTTGTTACCATTCATCCATTCATCGATGGCAACGGACGCACTGCTCGCTTGCTGATGAATTTGATCTTGCTACAGCATGGCTTTACTATTGCAATCATTCCGCCGGTGCTGCGTAGGGACTATCTTGTCAGCTTGCAGCACAGCAACCATGGCGACAACACGCCCTTTATCAATTTGCTTTCGCATGTGGTGTATGAAGGAGAAAAGGACTATTTGCGCATGCTCAAGGAGTAGCGTCTTAAAGAATCTTGCAAATTTCAAAAGCTATGATAGCCTTAATCCTACGAATTTGTAGAAAGTATGGTATACGTTTAACAGTGTTACGTGAGGATAGAAAACATGAAACAACAATCAACTATGGTCGCTAAAGGTTCTTTAATGGCCCTTACCCTTGTGTTTGCAAGCGGTTGCTCTTGGTTTAAGAAACAGGGCACTAGCGATGAAACAAAGGCTGCAGCAAGTGAGAACGACGTTGTTCTGTGTTCCATTGATGGACAACCAGTAATCAAAGAATCTGACTTTTTAAATAATCTTAATCAGATGATCCAAGCAAACCCTTACTTCAAGGGCGCTACCATTGACACCTTGCCAAAAGAATTACTCCGTAAGTTTATGGACCAATTGTCAACACAAGCACTCATTGAAAAGTATTCAATTCAACATAACATCGAAAAAGATCCAGAATTCATCAAGGCATACAATGAGACCGAAAAACTGATCAAGCGTTCCTTGATGGTTCAAATTTTTGAAAAGCATATTTATGATGATATCAAAATTAGCGATGCTGATGTACAAAAGCACTACGACGAAAACAAAGAACGCTTTGTTAAAGTAGCTGGCGGCGTCCTAGCCATGGGCGTAAAATTTGATAAAGAAGAAGAAGCTGACGCGTTCTATAATAAAGTACGCGGCCATGCCGATCACTTTGAGGACATCGCTAAAGAATTTAAGCACGCCAAGGTTAAAGACTTTGGACGCATCAGCAAAGAGGCCAAGGGTATGCAATTTGAAATGGTGCCAGCACCAATCAAGGATGCTGCACTGGGCATGACCAAAGCCGGCGTTGAAAAGGTTAAAGTTGGTAAAGAGTACTGGGTCGTCAGAGCATGGGACAAGAAAGGTACAGAAATCTTTGACCTAGCCGAAGTTAAGCCTCATATCGAAGCTATGCTCAAGAACAACCTGTTCCGCGAAGCGCTGGACAAGAGCGTACAAGGCATTAAGAATGAGCACACGCTTGTTGTTAATGAAGACTACAAACTCTTCAAAGAGGCTGCTGCACCAGAAGCAGAAGCAAACAATGGCGCTGTTATGCCAGCCACCGTTGATGCCGCTGCTGCTGCGTAAAGAACGTAAAGACTTTTGAGACCAAAAGGGCGAGGGCTTACAAGCTCTCGCCCTTTTTTAATAGATCTCTTCTGAAGCTATATTGATGTTAAAAAAGACGCTCGTGGTGAGCTTGTCGAACCATATGAGCGTACGGCGCACGCATCCTTCGACAGGCTCAGGACGAGCGCCGGCTTTGCCAATTCCAAGCCTCAGAAGAGGTTTAATTCCCAGGGAGAGAACAATGTTTTACTATCTTTTTATACTCCTATCCCTATGCACATGGTCAGGGCATGCCGCTGACTCAATGAGCAACTTTGTACAAAGTAATCCAACGCTTACACTTGATGACATGCCAATTGATGATAGCAACACCAAGGGGGCAACTAACGAGCAGGCTAGCCTTCACTCTGCGCCTACGTACAACTCAGGCGGCACAAGTGCTTTGACCGAGCAGGCCTCCTCCGGTAAAAAGAAAGAGCATCTTGGTGTAACCACACCGCTGACGCAGCATTTTACGCCGCCACAGCCACCAGAAATACCTCAACCATTGCTGAACACTGACACCACCCAGAACCTTGAGATACCAACAGACACTGAAGAACCTGCCAAGCCGGCAGCCATAGGCGAGCGCTATACAATCAATAAAATAGTGGCCCGTGTTAACGGAGAAAACATCTTACAAAGCTTTTTAGAAGAGCCGCGCATTGAAAAAAATGGACAGCCCTTTACCGATAAAGAGGCCATCACCAATGTACTGTTGTTCCAACGCGCAACCACCATGCACTTGCGGCCAACCGAAGAGGATATCAATCGCAACCTTGTGGCCTTTAAAATTCAAAACAATCTCACCGACCTTTCTGACAAAGAATTTGAGCAAGAGTTAAAGCGCGCAGGATTTGATTTGCCCACCTACAAAACCCAAATTGGGCGCATGCTTGCTACTGATAGGGTTAAACAGGTTGAAAGCAGTCAAAATAGTGTTATACCTTATGACCAAATCCAGGAGGTGTATGATGCAACCCCTGAGTACACAATAGCCGAATATTATATAAAAGTGGCAACGATCCCAACAAATAAATTCCAAGAAGATCAACGAGTGTCTGACTATGTCCTGGACTGGGATGAGGCCGCCTGGATCGATGAGCCTAATTTAGCAGAAAAATATCTGCACGTTATTAAAGCTATGAAGGTGGGCACAATCTCTGAGCCTATTGCCAGCAATAACGAATATGACGTCATTAACCTTGTTGATAAAAGGGAACCCCGTCTTAAGACGCTTAATGAACGTTACAGCCAGATAGAGCGCGCGTTACAAGAAAAAAATCTTGCCGCCTTTGCTACCACCTTTGAGGAGGATTTGGAAAAAGAGGCAACGATTGTTCGCCTGGATTAAAAGCTTTTTTTGAAGAAAAGTATTAAGAATCTAGTTAATTAGCGCAAAGTTAGATATGGTTTTGAAAAGGAAAACCATATTTAACTGGCACATAGGCCTGTAGTAATCAAAAAAAGGAAGTAGTATGAAGCTGAGCATATCGCCCAAAGAAAATATTAGTTTGCTTGTCCTTGCGTTGGTTATAGCGCCACTATCCCAATCAGTCAATGCCGTCAGTTTAAACGGCACCTCGAGCATTGTATGGCAAAACGCGCCCTACGTCTTTCGTAATGGCGATATTGCCCAAGGGTACGTCCGCCTGAATGAAGGCTTTACGCTGAACAATACCAGTTTTACCGAAATGACCATGGATACTTTTATTACAGTATCGGGCGCCATTGATATGCGCGGCCAAGTAATCCAATTGCTCGGCAATCTTACGCTTGATTCTAACGTCACGCTCACCAGCGGCGGCGGCGTGTATGGTCGTGGCAAAATGATAACCCTCCAGTCCGGGCTGTCCTTCACGCCAACATCAACCATGATTTTGCACATTCAAAATGATACCATCATCGATGGTCGAGGGACCACATTGACGCTTGGTGATTATGCTCAAATTTTTGTTGATAGTAATGTCAGCCTCACCCTGCGCAATATGGTTATCAAGAGCAGCCCAAAATCAACCGGCTTTCCTCCCATCCGCCTGGCTAGCCTAAAAAGCAAATTAACGCTTGATCATGTATGGATGCCGCTGTCAGCCGATTTCCATTTTTATCAAGGCCAACTATTTATACAAAATGATGTGTCATTCACCGGCACCAGCGCATTTGTCTATCAGTCCTCACAGCCAAGTGTTATTACCTCCGGCGGCTTGTTGTACTTTGATAACGGCACCACGCTGAGTTACGCCCCAGCTACCAATGCATCCAGCGTTAGAGACTTGTTGGTGCTGACCGATGCAAAATCGGCATTGTATTTAAATGGCTGCAGTCTGAGTGCCACGCATAGTGGGCTACGCCTGACCACTGGCATGCTGCTGTTTGATAACCGTGTACAGGTCAACAGCCTTGCCGATTATGATTTAAATGCCACAACAGCGGCCGTGATCGTTGGCAGCAGTGCAACAACAGGCGCCAGCCCACAAGCCGTTGCCTGGTCACCCAACGGTAACGTTATCGCAGTGGCAAATCAATCCGGCAACTCTCTGCAACTATTTTCATTTAATCGGTCGGGTACACCAACTCAAGTTGGCGGCACCATTGCCACTGGAGCATCATCCAATCCACAGTCGCTAGCCTGGTCAAATGATGGCAGATTCATAGCCGTAGTTAACGCCGGTTCAAGCCCATCATTACAAGTATATGCTTACAACACGCCCGGCACACCGGTACAGGTAGGCAGTAGCGTCACTGCTGGCCTATCGGCACCGTTCTCGGTTGCCTGGTCACCCGATGGCAAATTTGTAGCGCTGGTTAATAAGAGTGGCAACAACTTACAAGTGTATGCGTTTAATGGTACCAGTACACCAGCCCAGATTGGCAGCAATGCAACCACCAATATTTCCAGCCCTACCTCCGTGGCCTGGTCACCGGATGGGGCATCAATCGTAGTCGCCAACAATGGTAGCACGAATATCCAAGTCTATACCTTTAACGGTACCAGCACACCAACCGTCGTTGGCAGCACCGCATCAACAACCACTGCCCCAGTTTCAGCAAGCTGGTCACCTGATGGCACCTTTATTGCTGTCGTTGCCGGCACTTCATTACAAATCTTTAGTTATAGCAATAGCACACCCACCTTAGTTGGCAGTGCTGCAGTAACCGGCGCAGTTCCACAAGCAGTTACCTGGTCACCCGATGGTAGATTTGTAGCGCAGACCAATAATGGTGGCACTACCTTCCAAATCTGGAGCTTCAATGGCAGCAGCACACCTACTGCTGTTGGTGGCGCGATAACAACGACAAGTGCTCCGTATGCAATCAGCTGGTCACAGGATGGCAACTTTATTGCGGTCACCAGTCCAGGGGGCAATGCATTTCAGGTGTTTCAGATCAGCACCATCAAAACGGCAAATCCACAAGCGCTCTCCAGTAGTGTTGTCTTTAGCAATCACGCACTGACATCGGCAAGCAATCTCAATACCCAATTTTTGAGTGCTGCGCGTATCGAAGTTAATGGGGCCATTAATGATGATTCTGTGTAGGTAGTTGAGTAACAGAACCATCCGATATCTTTGTCATTCCAGCCCTGATCCGGGACGACATGCCGGCATAAATTCAGCGTGCATCCCTGGAATGATAGGGTGATTGTTCTGTGCTCGTTCCTGGTCAAAGACCTCGCTTACAATGTAAGGCGGACGGGCCTTAACTTCCTGAAAAATTCTGATGAGATACTCGCCAATGACGCTGAGCGCTAACAATTGGATAGTCCCAAAGATAAACATGGTCATAAGGAGCGTAGAAAAGCCGCGTGGTGCACCGTATTTAAAATGCCAATACAAATATGTGCCGGCTGCAATGCACGTGCCAAGGCAGGCGATTACGGCAAGCCGTGAGATGAGCTCAAGTGGTTTGTATGAAAAATTAATGATAGCCTTTTTTGCCCAGTAAAAGTTGGCGAGAAATGAAAGGCTGGAGATGCCGGCGGCACGATCTTCACGAACGTACTCAACGCCGGTCTGTTTAAACCCGGCCCACGTGCGTAGCCCGCGGATATAGAGATCCTTTTCTGGTAGATTTTTAATAATACGTACGATCTTGTTGTCCATCAGACAGGTATCTCCTGCATTTAATGGGATATCAAGATATGAAAGCATCTTAAAGATTCTATAGAAGCAGACGTAGCCAATACGGCGCGCGATGCTTCCCTTTCTTCTGGTGCGTACACCATAGACAACATCAAACCCCTCTTCCCATTTTTTTACAAATGCTGCAATTAAGTGGGGAGGGTCTTGCAGGTCGCCATCAATAGATACAACACAATCGCCTTGCGCATAATGCATGCCCGCAAGCAGGCTTGTTTGGTTTGTGCCAAAATTGCGCGACATGCACAGAGCCTTGACGTGATGATCTTGGGCGGCGAGGAGCTGCAACATCAGCCGCGAATTATCGGTACTTGCATTATCAATAAAGATAAGTTCGTACGCATAGGTTGGTAGTGTTTGCATGACCGCTGTTACTTGCTCATGCAGTGCGTGAATGTTCTTGCTCTCGTTGTAGCAGGCTACTAAAATTGAGATTTTTTTCATGAAGGTCCTGTCTAAAATACTCTTTATACCATGCGATCGCCTCAACCAACCCCTTCTGTACACCGTAAGCCGGTTGCCAGCCAAGCAGGGTACGTGCTTTATGCGAAGAAAGATGTTGAGCCGGTATTTCATTAGTGGCTCTATTTTCTATAATTGGATCGATTGTTATGCCCATAAGTTTAGTGATGTGCTGGACAATTTCAATGACGGTGAATGGTTCATCGGTGCTAAAATTAAAACTGTGGCCAAATAGTTGTAGCGGCGCCATCTTTTCTGCCAGCGTCATGTACGCATCGGCAACGTCTTTAACATAGATATAATCACGGACAAAGAGACCGTTTGATCGGATCACCGGTGCTTGGTGATTGATCAGTGAACGAATAGTGCCGGGGACGATACGGTTGAGATGCAGATCACCCGGACCAAAAAAATTGCCACAGCGCGTGATGCAGACCGGCAGCTTGTACGTATGAAAATATGATTGGGCGATAAGATCGGCACAGCTCTTGGAGACATCATAGGGATGTCGGCCTTGCAGCGGGGCGTCTTCGGTGTACGGTAAGATCTCATGGGAGCCATAGGCTTTATCGCTTGACGCAACAATGATATGTTTGACCCATGGGCTGAGGCGGCAGGCTTCAAGCAATTTCCACGTGCCCTCAATATTTGAGCGAAAGGTGGCAATTGGCGAGCGATTGGCATAGCCAACAATAGCTTGTGCGCCCAGATGAAAGACTGTGTCGATATCAAATTCATTCAGGCAGCGAGCTATCAGATCGCTATCCAGCAGATCGCCGTGCACGACGGTGACGGCACGATCAAGATTGTTGGTAAAGAATGATGAGTCTGGGACAAAGTCTCTGACTAAGGCAACGATGCGGGCATTGTTGGCAAGCAATTCCTGTATCAGGTGAGGGCCAAGTAATCCGGTTGCGCCCGTTACCAGTACATTGCGGTGCTGCCAAAAAGTCGTGCGCATTGTGTTATGCATGGGCTACTCCTTTCATAGCGTGCTGGCCTGTTCTTGCCATCGCTTGGACTGTTTTGTTGCCGGCGTAAATGTCTTCTCATGATCGGTCCATACTTTCCATGGCGCATTTTTTTTCCAAGCCTCTTCAAGTTGTTGATGTTCGCGATAGGTATCCATGCACTGCCAAAAGCCGTTGTGTTTGTAAATCATCAGATGATTATCCTGAGCAACGCGTTTGAGTGGGTCCTCCTCAAGGACACAGGCGGGATTGGTAGAAAGATACGACAAGAATTCTTTTTGGCAGACAAAGTAACCGCCATTAATCCATTCGTCTTCAATTTTTTTCTTTTCAGCAAACGTTAGTACGCTGTTGCCATTCAGCGCCAAGTTACCAAAGCGTGAGGTAAGGTTGACGCCGGTGAGTGTAACCAGTTTTTTATGATTATTATGAAACTGTACAAGCTGCTCAATATTAACATCAGCAAGACCATCGCCATAGGTCAGCAAAAATTGGTCAGTATCAATGTAGCGGGCAATGCGAGCAATGCGTGAGCCGGTCATGCTCTCTTGGCCAGTATCAACCAAGGTGATTTCCCACTCTTCATCATTGATTTGATGTTCGATGATGGCACCTGTCTTAGTGTTGATAGAAAAATCCATCCCCTCGAGGCGATAATTAAGAAAATAATTTTTTATCATCTCCCCTTTGTAGCCAAGGCAGATAATAAAACGATAGAAACCAAAATGAGCGTAAATTTTCATGATGTGCCAAAGCATTGGTTTGCCGCCAATTGGCACCATTGGCTTTGGTCTAAATTCGGTTTCTTCACGTAGACGCGTTCCCAGACCGCCTGCAAGGATGACTACTGGTGTAGTGTATCTCTTCATTACTACTCTCCAAGTTCAATATGCTCCTGAAAAAATCATTATTCTCAAAAACCGTACCACATGATGAGGCTAAGTCAAGAACAAAGATTGCAACGAAAAAAAATAATGAGATGCGAAAATTTTATTTTTCTATATTCTCAACAATTAGGGGTGTAGCCCCACGTTTGGTTAGAAGTGCTTCAACAAAGGAGAGAGCTATGTTGCAACCATCAAAATTCAATCTTATCATGATCTCCGCTATGTATGAAAATGGCGGAAATACGACCCATCGTATGCTCGATGGTCACCCAGAATTGTTTGTGTATCCATTCGAGTCACAACTGGGAACATCAATGTCATCCCATTTCATCCAGACTTTGGTACCGTTTAGATATTGTTGGCCAGAATTTCCTCTGACCAATGATGCTGCCAGCGACTATGAACTCTTTTATGACGAAGAGCTGAAGACGCGTACACGTGTGCCAGCGCGCAGTAAATTTAAAGATGCTGATTTAGATCTAAGCGAAGCAGAACGCAAAGAACTTTTTGCTAAGTGTATGGAAGGCAAGCCCCGTACACGTGCTCATCTGATTGAAGCGTTCTTTACCTCAACCTTTGATAGCTGGAAAAATTGTGCGCGTAGCGGACAAGAAAAGGCATATGTTGGGTACAGCCCAGTCATTGGCCTTGATGCAGAAAAAATATTTGCTGACTTGCCGCATGCACAAATTATTCACGTGATTCGTAACCCTTACTCTGGTTACGCTGATACTAAAAAGCGCCCATTTCCATTGTCACTCAAAAAGTACGTATGGACCTGGAGCATCATGCAACACATGGCAGCAACGTATGCCAGCATGTACCCAAAAAACTTTCACCTTATTCGCTTTGAAGATATGGTACAAGATCCTAAGGCTTCATTATCTGGCCTTTGTGATCAATTGGGTATTTCTTACAGTGACACCTTATTGTATCCATCATGGAATGGTGTTAAGTTGGAAAAAATCTACCCATGGGGTACCATCCGTACACCAACCCCAGAAGCAAACATTGCCACAGCAAATGAATTGACCGCTGACGAAAAGGCTGAAATTCGTTCTATGGCTATCGTGATGCTTAAGCAATTTGGTTATGAAAGTTTATTTTAACCAGATAGATATGCAACGGCGCACTATATTCTATCCCAAGACCGATATGGCTTGGGATAGCGCGTATATCGCTGCACTACGCAGCACGTATACGCAGGATATAGTGCGCCTGCAACCCTATGTTGATATCATCATTCGCCATACCTTTGGTCACAAGATCGCCATCATAAAACCACTGGCATGGGCAGGTACCTTTCATGTTTTGTATCATGTTGTGTATGATGATCAGCAATTGGTTGTCAGGCTTAATCGCGTTGCTGACCAGCAACAATCGTCGCACATGCTCGTTGATCAGCAGATTTATGGTTTACTAGCGACGCATGGCCTGCCATCATTGCAGGTATACGCTGCTGATATTTCACGCACCGTGGTGCCGACCGATTATCAAGTATTGGGGTATAGTGATGGTCAACCGTTGTATGCATTTCAAGATAGCCAGACGCAGTACATGGCACCCGAACTTTTACAAAATGTTGGCCAATTGGTGGCAGGTGTACACAAAATTACATTAACTGGCTATGGTCCGTTGTCGGTTGGACAATTTTCTAATGTTACGAGTCAAAGCAGCGCGTGTGCTGAGCATATTTGTCATCCTGAACTCGTTTCAGGATCCAGATATGATCCTTCAACAATTTCAGGACGAGCATCAGCGGGTAACACTCCAGCCTTAACCGGCATCCACACAACGTGGGCCGATTACATCCTATTGCGCCTTGATGAGCACATTGCTGTCTGCCACAACATTGGCGCCATCAATCACCAAGAAGCAGATACCATCAAAAAACTTTTTCTACAAAATCATTTTCTCTTTCACAACGCCCCATCAGTGTTGTTGCATGGCGACCTAGGCAATCACAATATGTTGTCCAGTGACGGGCACACCATTGCTGCGCTTATCGATTGGGAAGACGCCATGGCCGGCGACCCATTGTTTGATATCGCGTTTTGGGGAACCTTTGGGCGCGAACATTTGCGTGATGATTTTCTTGTTGGGTATACCACCATAACCGCGTTGCCTAGTGATTGGGAACTCCGTTATTGGCTCTATTACTTACGCATTGCACTTTCCAAAACGGTGCACCGTTTTAAATTTGGCTACACCGATGCGCCCAGCAGGCCGCCAGCATCGCAACGCATTCAGCGCGCACTTGGCCATATAGAGCGATTGAGCCCTATTCTAACTGAAGAACTATTTTAGATAATTGTGGTGATGTAACTTTAAGCCGCTTTTGTAATGCAAGAATGTCCTTCGCCGAGCCTTTAAAATGGATAATGTTAACACCGTAGCGATCACTGCATAGCTGTACCATCGGGATTAAATAATCTATAAGTTCTGTTATTGGTAAGATCTGAGTGTTATCTACATGAAAGCTCTTGTCAGTTTTACAGTAATGAAAAAAGCGATGATCACGATCCACTACCACAATAGCTTCAATACCAAAATGGTTATCAAATACCTGAATTAACTCACCCAGATCATCTTCCTTTATGACTTCTGTAGACATAATAAAGCATTTATCAGATTTACGGTAAGTATAAGTGTCCGATTTGGCAATCTGCTCAATACCAAAACGGTCATGTACAGATTGGAATGTGGGCATTAGATGGTCTATGAGTTGTGTTATAGGTAGGCCGTAGTGGTTGCAGACAAGAAAGGACTGAGTGTTTTTTAGATAATGATATCTGTCGTATTCGGGGATAAAGGAGTAAAAATTGTCATTGACTGTTGATGGCGCCTTTACCATGATGGAGTACCATTCATAATGGTTAGTATTGTTTGCTATTAGCAGTTCACTTTCGCTACTACTACCATCATCATCACTATTCACTGTTTCTTCGTCATGATCAGGCGTACTGGGTGTTGACGGTGTGTGTGCTGTATTCACGCTCTGAATCCATTTTTGTTCAGCCGTATATGCGGCCTGACTGACATGAGACAGGCTGGCTGTCATCAAATAGAGTGCCACAAGAGAGCGCAATAGTGTTTGTGTATATGTGTTCATTAGTACTGCCCAATTTCTTCCATATCATCAAAATGCGTTGTCTGTCCCTGACATTCATAATACGGCTCATGTCCTTTGCCAAGGAGCGCAATGATCGCATCTTCACCAGCGATGCTTGCAGCATACTCAATTGCCGTGGCCCGATCGGGATAGATCTGCACCTTTGCTGCTTGGTCGGCGGGGATGCCGGCGATAATTTCCTTAATGATGGTGGCCGGCTCCTCAAAGCGCGGGTTGTCACTCGTGACGATAACAACATCGCCATATGCTGCCGCAAGCTCGCCCATGACAGGTCGCTTGGTCGCGTCTCGATTGCCGCCACAGCCAAAGACAACAATCAATTGTTGCGTGTATGGACGCAAGGTAGAGAGCACCTCTTTAAACGATGATGGGTTGTGTGCATAATCAACAAAGGCGAGCGCACCATTGGCAAGCTGGTGACGTTGCAGGCGGCCGGGAACACCGGGAAATGTGTTGAGTGCTCTGATCAGGGCCGTGTATGAAACATCCAGCTGAATAGCAATGATACTGGCCATGGCAATGTTGTAACAGTTGAAGGTGCCAAAGAGTTGTGGGCACTCTAAAAAGATTGTAGGGCGTAGGGCCAGCGCGAGCTGGATGCCGTCGCATGAGGCTTGGTGGATGGCAATGGGGATGTGAGGGCGCTCATATCCTTCGACCCCTTCGAGACGGCCTCCGGCCTCCTCAGGGTGAGCGCTCGTGGTGAGGAGCTGCGTAAGCAGCGTCTCGAACCAAGGACGAGCGCTAGCGAGTAGTTTATCCTGAGTTTGGTCGAAGGAAGCGCCTTCTCCAAACGTAACAACATCAACCCCTTCAGACGCGCGAGGCCGAGCGGCCTCATACGCCGCTGCTCCCCACTCATTATCACCATTGATAACAATAAGCCCGCCCGGTTTGACCTGATTAAACAGCGTTGCTTTAGCGGCAAAGTAATCATCCATGCTGCTATAAAAATCTAAATGCTCAGGCGCCAAATTGGTAAAGCCAACAGCATCAAAAAAGATTCCGTGGACGCGGTGAAGGCTGAGGGCGTGTGATGAAACCTCCATCACGACATGCGTCACCCCCTGCTTAACGCACTGATCAAAAAACATATGGAGGTAATCACTCTCTGGCGTCGTGCGAGCGCTTGCCTCTGTTTTATTGTGTATCTTGTTCACAATGGTGCTGAGCAGTGCCGTTTTATGGCCAGCTTGCTGCAGGATGTGGTGCAACAGGTACGCAGTAGTTGATTTACCCTTGGTTCCGGTAATGCCAATAATCGTTAATGTGCTAGCTGGATCATCAAGCAATCTGCTGGCCATGGTGGCCAATGTCTGGCGCGTATTGTCAGTAGCGATACACTCAGCATCGTACTGCGCGCACAGCGCTTCCAGTTCTGGTGTGTATGCTGTGGTATCAACGACAATCTGTGCGGCACCCAGTTTAAGTGCTTGTGGTATATATTGCGTGCCATCATGCACGAAGCCCTTGATCGCTACAAAGGTTGATCCGGGGCCGACGTGATCGGTGTGACAGGTAACAGGGTAAATCTTAGGTAGTAGCATGATTGTTTATTCCTATTGAAAATCTCGTTCGCCCCCCTCTACTCGGCTTGAAGCAAGCCTCCATCCAGCCTTCGCACGAGGCTACGGCGGACGCAGTCGGGGCGAACGGCTTTTTGTGATGTTTTCTATTTATCCCGATCACCCTGAACAAGCGTAGCGCGTTGAAGGGCCTACGGTAACAAATGTCCAAGTGGCAGGGTCAAGATATTTTTTTGCAGCAGCATTCACCTCATCAAGCGTAAGCTTGTTGATTGCAGCAAGCTTGTGATCATAATAATCAAAAGGTTTTTTATTACCAATAAGCCGGTGATAGGTACCTATAAAATCGTTATTAGTGGAAAATGCTTTGGCCAGGGTGAGTGCATAATTTTGTTTGGCCATTGCCAGATACTGCTCGGTAATGCCATCACGCGCGATGCTTGCCAGCACATCCTTAATTGCAGCCGTTGCTTGTTCAACATTTTGAATAGATAGTTCAGTTGTAATGGCTGCCTGCCCAATGGTATGAAATGAATCAGTGGTCAAGTTGCCGTGGCAATAATAAAAGAGCCCGGTTTGTTCGCGCACATCAAAGAGCGTTCGATTAAAATAGCCGTGCAAAATGTTGAGTGCGTACGAATCATGCGTACCATTTTTTGTTGTAAGGCGACCTGCCACAAGAGCAACACGCTCTTTGTTTAAAAACGCGCCTGTATCTTTGCCTGCCGGGTTATGAAGTTTTGGAATAGTAACTTGTGCTTCAACGTCCAGTGGCTGCTCATCAGTATTGTGCCAATCCTTGGTCAGCGCTTCAAGCGCCGGCTCCATAACTGTTTTATTGGTATCACCAACAATGACAATATACAGCTGCTTGGGCTGAATATAACGTTGGTGGCTGTCGATAAGATCCTGACGTTTTAACTGCCCCAAGAGTGCAACACTTTCCTTGATGCTGTGCACCCATGGATAGTCTTTGTATAGGCAGGTGCTTAGCATATCATTGGCAACTGAGTGTATGCTGTCCTGGGCAACGGTTAACGCTTGCTGTGTATCAAGTACCATCTGATTATACCGTTGGGTTGGAAATGTTGGGTGGCGCATGATGTGGAAGAAGCGTTGTGCTGCAGTATCAAAATCTTGTGCCAAGCTTTGCAGAGAGCCGCCGCTTGCTGAGAAATTGTACGATGCGCCCAGGGCATTAAAAAAATCATCATGCTCTTTTTTGGTAAAATCATGCGGATGTTTCTTGGTGCCCTTGGTACCTTTAGGCAAAAGGCTTGGCAAGAAACCTAGCGCGTAGGGTTGCCCAGTGTCGGCAAGCATCTGAATGAACTCATTTTCTTTTATGCCAACATTCATTAAAACAAACGGCGTGTGCGTACGCTCTTTGATATACACATCAATGCCGTTGCCTAGCACAAAATGGTGATCAGGTGCCGGAAAGTCAACGTCCAGTTTCTCAGGCTCTGGCAAGGTGTCGAGCAGTGAAGCTTCTTCCACGCTGCTGGTACGTTCCTTTTTTGCCAGGAGCTCCTGCTCATAATAATGCATTGCCTGCTGTCGCTCTTGCCAACGCTTGGTCTCTTCTTTTGAACTCGGAATGCATAGCACCGTATTGGTGGCTAGTTCGTGCAAGTATTTTTTGCAAAATGCCTGAATATCTGGGCCGGTTATTGCTTGCGACTGTGTAAAACGCTCGATGAATTCAAATTCATTATTGTGCAAGCAGTATTGGCTTAATAAATCTGATAGTGTTTCGATATGCTCAAACGAACTGATAAATGAATTGCGGCTTGATGCTTTGTATGCGTGTAGCTCGTCCTGGGTTGGGCCGTAGTGTGCAAGATCTTGAATGGCATTTTCAATGACCGCATAGCAGCGTTGTATGACTGGTTGAGTACCAATAACATTCTTGGTCTCCTCAATGTTGGGCTCTGCACGAATGAGAAAGAAGCCATCTTCAAAAAAACCAAACGCATCAACATTGTATGAGTGCACCAAGTGTTGAGCCTCTTTCAGGCCACGTAGTCGTTCTTTTAAGATGTACACAACATAATTAGCAACCTCGGTTTCACTGTTTCTAATGCCTGGAATCTTCCAGAAAAGGTTGCATGATGGTGTAGTCACTTGTGGCGTTGTGATGGTAATTGTTTTCTGCTCAGCATCTGCTGTAATAAAAGCACGTGGGTCAAAGGGTTGCGTGTCGGTATGCTTGGCCGCCTTAATGCCGCCAAAGTCCTTTTCTATCTGACTGAAAAAATTTTCATGATCAATATCACCCACGCCAATTAGTACCGTTTTGGCCGGTGAGTAGTGTGTGTGATAAAAAGATTTTAGGTCGGCAGCACTTGCATTAAGCAGGTCCTCTTTTCTACCGCCAACGCTGTGGTGGTAAGGGTGATGGTAAGGAAAGGCATTGGCTACAATAGTCTCAAATACCTTTAACCACTTAGATGCGCGACGCATATTGAGTTCATTAATAACGGCCTTGACCTCTGATGCAAAGTGCTGCTCGTCAAAGCGAGCGTGCTCCATGCTGTGTGCAAGAATGTTTGAAAAGATAGGCCAATTTTTATTATCGGTGACAAAATAGTAACGTGTTTGGTCCCAGCTGGTAGAAGCATTATTTTGGACGTTACCAAATTTTTCAGCAATGCGACGATAATCGATTTCGGTCATGATATCATTGCCTTTAAAGATCATGTGCTCGACCATATGAGCCATGCCGTGCTGTCCCTCTTTTTCATCACGTGATCCGACGGCGCAGGTGATACTTAAGTGCACCTCTTTGGTGATTGGTAGCCGGTAAAAAAGAACAACCAGGCCATTAGGCAAAACTTTTTTATGTACATTCTGTTGTACACTATCCAGCCATTGGTCAAGTGATGGAGCTACTGTTTGTGCGATGGTCTCGGGGGCATCTTTTTTTGCAAGGTCCTTTGATTGGAGCGTGTTTATTGTGATGCCCATGATCAGAGCTAGTATTATTTTCTTATATGAATGCATAGAGAA